>NZ_JAPCZO010000017.1:0-172429 GCF_025941625.1 Rhizobium acaciae | reverse complement strand
CGCATGACCAGTCTCATGACCGCCCATTTTGCTGAACTTGACGCACATAACCACGTACGATAGGACGCACGGCAAGAGCCGCACGTTAAGTCCCTCCCCCTTGGGAGGGGTTGGGGAGGGGTCTTTTGTGGATCACTCACTCAGGAAGCCGGCTTGCCGAGCGCCTTTTCCATCGCAGGAAACAGCCCTTCCTTCAGGCTGATATCGTCGAAGGGGCCGACGCGCTTGTAGAGGATCGTGCCGTCAGGCCCGACCAGATAGCTTTCCGGAATGCCGTAGACACCCCAGTCGATCGCTGCCTTGCCGTTCGGATCGACGCCGATCGCCCGAAAGGGGTTGCCGAGCTCGCCGAGGAAACGCAGGGCGTTGTCGCTCTGGTCCTTGTAATTGATGGCGACGATGTTCAGCCGCCCATCCTTTGCCAGTTCTTTCAATATCGGATGCTCGTCCCGGCAGGGGAGGCACCATGAGGCGAAGACGTTGACGAGGGTCAGCTTGCCCTTGATTGCCGCATCGGTCAGCGCCGGCAGGTTGGCGCCGTCGAGCGGCGGCAGGTTCAGCGCCGGCGCCTTGGTGCCGATCAGGGCGGAGGGAATTTCGGCGATGTTCTTGCCATGGAAATCCTGGTCGTAGAGCATCTTTGCGGCCGTGGCCGCAATGCCGCCGAAGACGACGAGCGGCAGCAGCGCCAATGCGTAACGGCTCAGCCCGCGCGGCTTGGTGGCGGTGTTTTCCGGCGTGTCGTTCATTCGCCATCCCCCACACTGTCCTTGGGGCGCGCCGAACGGCGGCGAATGCCGGCAGCCTCAAGGGCTGCAAGTTCCCTGCGACGGGCGCGGCCGTCGGCCCAGGTCCACACCGTGACGGCGATCGTCACCAGGGCTGCAAAGCCATAGGAAGCGTAGACGTAGAAGGCATGCGTCACGATTAACCCTCCCGGCTCGCCATGCGGGCGGCAAGACGGCGCTGGGCGGCAATGCGGCGGCGCCAGATCTCGTTCCTCATCGCCATGATGTGCAGCGTGAAGAAGAGCAGGGTGAAGGCGATCGCCATGACGAAGAGCGGCCGCAGGAATTCCGGATCGATCGCCGGGCCGTCGAGGCGCAGCACGCTTGCCGACTGGTGCAGCGTGTTCCACCACTCGACCGAGAATTTGATGATCGGGATGTTGACGAAGCCGACGAGGATGAGCACGGCGGTGACGCGCGCGGCCTTCGACGGATCGTCGATGGCGCGGCCGAGCGCAATCAGCCCGAGATACATCAGGAAGAGAACGAAGACGGAGGTCAGCCGCGCATCCCAGACCCACCAGGTGCCCCACATCGGCTTGCCCCAGAGCGAACCGGTGACGAGGGCAAGCAGGGTAAAGGCGGCGCCGAGCGGGGCTGCAGCCTTGGCGGAGACATCGGCCAGCGGATGCCGCCAGACCAGCGTACCGATCGCCGAGAGGCTCATGATCGTATAGCACATCATCGAAAGCCAGGCCGAGGGCACGTGCACATACATGATGCGTACGGTCTCGCCCTGCTGGTAATCGCCTTCGGTGGCGAAGCTCAGATAGAGGCCGACCGCGAAACAGAGAGCGGTGATGCAGGCCAGCCACGGAATGGCGCGCGCCGCCAGCGCCAGAAACCGCGTCGGGTTGGCGAGGTCACTGAATTTGCTGATGGCAAGGCTCGTTTCACTCATGATCGCTTCCTTACCTTGATCCGGCTTTTCCCGCAATCGAATGGCCCATCAATCCGCTGTGTTTCGCAGCGCCAGGGCGGCGGCTGCCGGGCCGATGACCGCGAAGAAGAGTGTCAGGGCAATGAGGATCAGGAAGGGCGGCAGGAAGGGGGCGGGATCCTCGACTGCGGCATAGGTGGCGCTGACGCCGAAGATCAGCACCGGAATGGTCAGCGGCAGCACGAGGATCGAGACCAGCAGGCCGCCGCGGGGCAGCGCCACGGCAACGGCAGCACCGACGGCGCCGATGAAGGTGATGGCGGGCGAGCCGACGAGCAGCGTCAGCATGGTCGCGCCGATCGCCGTCTCGTCCATGTTCATGAAGAGGCCGAGCAGCGGCGAGGCGATAACCAGCGGCAGGCTGGTGGCCGCCCAATGGGCAAGGCATTTGACCAGCACGGTGAGGACGAGCGGCGTTTCCTGTATCAGCATCAAGTCGAGCGATCCGTCGTCGCGCTCGGCCTGGAACAGGCGGTCGAGGCCGAGAAGGGCGGCAAGCAGGGCGCCGATCCAGACGATGGCGGGGCCGATGCGCGACAGCAGTTTGAGATCGGGACCGACGCCGAAGGGAATGACGGCGACGATGGTCAGGAAGAACAGCACGCCGATCAGCGCACCGCCGCCGGCGCGAATCGAGAGCTTCAGGTCTCGCAGGAAGAGGGCAGTCATGCGCGGCGGCTCTCTTTATGTGTGGTGGACGGGGTAGCGACCTCGAGAAACATCAACCCCATACCCCATGATCCACGCCGGCAAAGCCTGTCATCTTCAATTCCTGCGTATTCTTCAGCCCGAGTGGCTGATGGGTTGCCGCCAGCACGATGCCGCCCTTTTCCAGGTGCGCCGTGATCAAATCGGTAAACAGCCGGTCGGCGCTGGCATCGAGTGCGGCGGTCGGTTCGTCGAGGATCCAGACGGCGCGGTGGCTGACCAGCAGTTTGGCGAAGGCTATCCGGCGCTGTTGGCCGGCGGAGAGATAACCGAAGGGAAGGTGGGTGATGCCGGAAAGGCCGACGGCGTCAGTGGCGTCCTCCACGGAAAGAGCGGCGGAGCCTGTATTGCCGAGAAAGGTGCGCCAGAAATCGAGGTTTTCTGCAACCGTAAGTTCATTCTTCATCGCATTTCGGTGGCCAAGGTAGTGGCTGACTTCCCCGGCGAGCCTGCCTCCCGGGCTCTCTTCGTCGTGAAATATGACAGTGCCTTTTTCCGGCCTGAGGAGGCCGGCGACGACACGCAGCAAAGTGGACTTTCCCGATCCATTTTTTCCCGTGAGCACAAGCGCCTCGCCGGCTGCCAAGTGAAAGGAAATGTTAACGAAAATGAGATCCTCACCGCGCCTTGCAGCCAGATTTTCGGCGGTGAGATGCATGCGTCGGCTCTTTCCTGGTTTCGGCTTGCGGCGGGGTCAAAAAATGTCCGATTTTGACTGTGCTCGGGTATGGCAAGTTTTTAGGAAATTATCTATAAGACCTGCAACCACGCCAGCGGTCGGCGTGAATTTCATCCTTGCGCCGAACTTGGAGCGTCTGTTCCACGTGCGGACAGCGGAAATGGCCGTACCCGCATCCTGATGTGCATTAAGTGCATAGGCGTTCGCACGACTGTGTTGGCTATCAGAAACGGGGTATCTCGTGTCTAAATCTCTTGACAGTTTCAATTGTCGTTCCACGCTTTCCGTCAACGGGAAGGACTATGTCTATTACAGCCTGCCCAAGGCTGAGGCAAACGGTCTGGCCGGCGTGTCGAAGCTTCCCTATTCGATGAAGGTGCTGCTCGAAAACCTGCTGCGCTTCGAAGACGGCCAGTCGGTCACCAAGGAGCACATCCTGGCCGTTGCCGAATGGCTGAACAATAGGGGTGCGGTCGAAAACGAAATCGCCTATCGCCCGGCGCGCGTGCTGATGCAGGACTTCACCGGCGTTCCCGCCGTCGTCGATCTTGCCGCGATGCGCGACGCGATGGTGTCGCTCGGCGGCGATCCCGAGAAGATCAACCCGCTCGTTCCCGTCGATCTCGTCATCGACCACTCCGTCATCGTCGACGAATTCGGCACACCGCAGGCCTTCGCCCGCAACGTCGAGCTGGAATACCAGCGCAACGGCGAGCGTTACCGTTTCCTGAAGTGGGGCCAGCAGGCCTTCAAGAATTTCCGCGTCGTGCCTCCCGGCACCGGCATCTGTCATCAGGTCAATCTCGAATATCTCGGCCAGACCGTCTGGACCAAGGAAGAGGACGGCGAGACGATCGCCTATCCCGATACCTGCGTCGGCACCGACAGCCACACGACGATGATCAACGGTCTCGGCGTTCTCGGCTGGGGTGTGGGCGGTATCGAAGCGGAAGCTGCGATGCTCGGCCAGCCGGTCTCGATGCTGCTGCCCGAAGTCATCGGCTTCAAGCTGACCGGCAAGCTCAAGGAAGGCGTCACGGCGACCGACCTCGTTCTCACCGTCGTGCAGATGCTGCGCAAGAAGGGCGTCGTTTCGAAGTTCGTCGAATTCTTCGGCCCCGGTATGGACAACATGCCGCTCGCCGACCGCGCGACGATCGGCAACATGGGCCCGGAATATGGCGCCACCTGCGGCTTCTTCCCGGTCGACGGCGAAACCATCAATTACCTCACCATGTCCGGCCGCACGCATGACCGGATCGCGCTCGTCGAAGCCTATTCGAAGGCGCAAGGCATGTGGCGTGAGGGCGACGGCTCCGAGCTCGTCTTCACCGATACGCTGGAACTCGATCTTAGCGACGTCGTGCCGTCGATGGCCGGCCCGAAGCGTCCGGAAGGCCGCATTTCGCTTGAGAACATCGCGACCGGTTTTGCCGGCTCCATGGACACGGATTACAAGAAGCCCGGCCAGCTTTCGAACCGCTATGCCGTCGAAGGCACGGATTTCGATCTCGGCCATGGCGACGTGGCGATCGCGGCCATCACGTCGTGCACCAACACCTCCAACCCGTCAGTGTTGATCGCCGCCGGCCTTCTTGCCCGCAACGCCGTTGCCAAGGGCCTGAAGACGAAGCCGTGGGTGAAGACCTCGCTGGCACCTGGAAGCCAAGTCGTCGGCGAATATCTCGCCAAGTCGGGCCTGCAGGCCGACCTCGACAAGCTTGGCTTCAACCTCGTCGGCTTCGGCTGCACCACCTGCATCGGCAATTCCGGCCCATTGCCGGCACCGATCTCGAAGACGATCAACGACAAGGGCCTTATCGTTTCCGGCGTTCTCTCCGGCAACCGTAACTTCGAAGGCCGCATCTCGCCCGACGTGCAGGCGAACTACCTTGCATCTCCGCCGCTCGTCGTCGCTTATGCGCTTGCCGGCACGGTGCAGATGGATCTGACCAAGGAGCCGATCGGCGAGGACCAGAGCGGCAATCCTGTTTATCTCAAGGACATCTGGCCGACCTCGAAGGAAGTCCAGGAATTCATCCTGAAATACGTGACCCGCGAACTCTACGAAAGCAAATATGCCGATGTCTTCAAGGGCGACGTCAACTGGCAGGCCGTCCAGGTCCCGCCGGGCCAGACCTATGCCTGGGACGACAATTCGACCTATGTGCAGAACCCGCCCTACTTCGTCGGCATGGGCAAAAAGGGCACCGGCGTCTCCGACATCAAGGGCGCCCGCGTTCTCGGCCTGTTCGGCGACAAGATCACCACCGACCACATCTCGCCTGCCGGTTCGATCAAGGCGGCATCGCCGGCCGGCGCCTACCTCATCGACCATGACGTTGCCGTTGCCGACTTCAACCAGTACGGCACGCGCCGCGGCAATCATGAAGTGATGATGCGCGGCACCTTCGCCAATATCCGCATCCGCAACCACATGCTCGGCCCGAACGGCAAGGAAGGTGGCTACACCATCCATTACCCGTCGAAGGAAGAGACTTCGATCTACGACGCCGCGATGCAGTACAAGCAGGAAGGCGTGCCGCTCGTCATCTTCGCCGGTGTCGAATATGGCAACGGCTCCTCGCGCGACTGGGCTGCCAAGGGCACCAACCTGCTCGGCGTCAAGGCGGTGGTCGCCCAGTCCTTCGAGCGCATTCATCGTTCGAACCTGGTCGGCATGGGCATCATCCCCTTCGTCTTCGAAGAGGGCACGACCTGGCAGAGCCTCGGCCTCAAGGGCGACGAACTCGTCACCATCGAAGGTCTGGAAAAGATCAAGCCGCGCGAGAAGAAGATCGCCAGGATTACCTATGGCGACGGCACCGTGAAGGAGGTTCCGCTGCTGTCGCGCGTCGATACGCTCGACGAGGTGGTCTACCTCAACAATGGCGGCATCCTGCAGACGGTTCTGCGCGATCTCGCTGCCTGATTTTCAGAGCATGATGCCGAAAAGTGTGAGCGGTTTTCGGACGACATCATGCTCTTCTTCTTTGATGTAGATCCGGATTCAGATTTTAGGCCGGGTCGGCCTAAAATCATCCGGATCTAGGAGACTTATTTGATAATAGCCGCCGGAAAGCAATCTCCGGCGGCTTTTCTTTGGTGCGACGACAGTATTTGGACGGGCTCACGATGATTTGTTTTATGCAAGTTCCCGTCGAGCTACGTCTCACCCGTTCGTGACTTTTCGTTTGGACCCGGAAGGATTATTCGTACGTTCATATGTCAGGGCCCCGGTTCAAACATGCCGTCGGCGCTGAAAAAGAGGTGCAGGTGAATGTCCCCCCGTTTTTTGATTCCGCTGATCGCCGGTGTTGTTCTCTCAGGCCCGCTACAGGCCGAAGACGGCACGCCGAAAGGTGTCGTCGAACTCTTCACGTCGCAGGGCTGCTCCTCCTGTCCTCCCGCTGATGCTGCTTTCCGCAAGCTGGTGAACCAGGGCGATGTTATCGCGCTCGCCTATCATGTCGATTACTGGAACTATCTCGGTTGGGCCGATACGCTGAGCTCCAAGGAAAACACCGAGCGGCAGTATGGCTATGCCAAGACGATGGGCCGCAGCAACGTCTACACGCCGCAGGCCATCGTCAATGGACGCGACCATCTGGCCGGCGCCGATCTGAATGGCATCAACAGCAAGATCGACACCTATAGCAGCGAAGGCAACGGGCTGACCGTTCCGATCAGTGCCGCGATGCGCGGCGACGAGCTGGAGATCAAGATCGGCGCGGGACAGGGCAAAGCCAATGTCGTGATGGTCTATTTCGACAAGGAAAAGACGATCGATGTCGAAAAAGGCGAGAACAGCGGCCAGAAGATCTCCTATCTGCACAGCGTCACCAATGTCGAAACCGTCGGCATGTGGGACGGCAAGGCGACCAGTCTGACGCTGCCGGCCAGCGTCCTGCAGCGGCCGCAGCTCGAGGGCTGCGCCATCCTGCTGCAATCGGCGACCGCAGACGGCGATCCGGCTGCGATCCTTGGCGCGACCGTGGTGATGGCTGGCAAAAATATCTGAGATTCATCCGGTTGCGGATGAAGTGCTGGGGCGGCCCGGCCGAGCGTATTCGGGGCTGGGGTTAAGGTCGATACGCTCCGCCGGGCCCTTTGGCGCGCTGGCGCCAAACTGGAATTCATAAATCTCCTGCAAATGAGGCGCTGTTTTGACTGAAATGCGGCGCTGCGGAGAAAGCGTTGCCCTGTCCAGTGCGTCATGCTTTCCGAAAATCGAACCCAACTTTCGCAAGGCACGATGCACTGACTCAAAGTGCTACAGCGACCTTGCGCGACAGACGTGCGGCGGAATGTGACGGCTGGCGCTCTTGCAATTTGCGGCGGCTCGGGCAAACTGTCACTCTCCTGTCACATGTGGAGGCCTTGTGAGACTGATGACAGATCAGCCGGATTTGCGACACGGCGAAAGCCGTTCCGTCGACCACAGTTCCTCAGTCGTCGTCGATCTCAGGGAATACAAACAAAGCAAGGACCCGCTTCCGGTGACCTTCCACCGGCGCGAACTGGACGCGATCCTCTGGATCTACGGCCGGATGGTCGGTGATGGTGAATGGCGCGACTACGCCATCGATCACCTGAAGGACAGGGCGGTCTTTTCCGTTTTCAAGCGTTCCGGCGAAATACCGCTCTTCCGCATCGAGAAAAATCCTAAGCTCGCCGCCAAGCAGGGCGCCTACTCCGTGATCAGCGGCAACGGGACGATCCTGAAGCGCGGTCACGAACTGAACCAGGTGCTGAAGGTCTTCGACAAGGCCCTGAAGCTCGTCGACAATTAAAGCGCGTCGCGCTTTAAGTCTTTGTTTTATGTATGTCGTTATCCCAAAGCCGTTGCACACTTTTGGGCGACATGCATTAAGCCATATCAGCCGTTAAACAGCGCGCCGGGATAGACGGACGGGTCCGGATCGGTGCTCATGCCTTCGCCAAGGGCGCGCTGCATGAACATCGTATCCAGCCAGCGGCCGTGCTTGTAGCCGGTGCCCTTCATCAGACCAACCTCCTCGAAGCCGGCCGTGCGATGAAGCGCGATCGAGGCAGGGCTGGCGCCGCCGATGACGGCTGCCATCTGACGAAAGCCGAGGGTGGTGCAGCGGATGATCAGTTCGGCGAGCAGCGCCTTGCCGATGCCGCGGCCGCGGGCTTGCGGCGCCAGATAAATCGAATCCTCGACCAGCCAGCGATAGGCAGGACGCGTGCGGAAGGCCGAGGCATAGGCGTAGCCGAGAAGCGTCCCGTCCATGCCGATGGCTGCTATATAGGGATATTGCTGGCCGACGATCGCCGAAAAACGTTGCGCCATCTCAGCCTCGGAGGGCGGCACGATCTCATAGCTCGCGACGCCGTTCAGGACGGATTCGCGATAGATATCGGCAATGGCGGGAATATGGGCTTGCGTGGCATCGCGCAGGAGGAAGGACATTTCAGCAGCATATCCATAAGGGCGGCAAGGGCTTTCTAAAACCATTCCGTGAAAGCCTACGCAACAAAAAAGGCGGCTGAAGCCGCCTTTTCGATCCCAGTCGGTCCTGCTTATTTACGGTTGCCCATGAACTGCAGCAGGAACATGAAGAGGTTGATGAAGTCGAGATAGAGCGTCAGCGCACCCATGATCGCCTTGCGGCCGGCGACGGCGACGTCATCGGCTTCCAGGTACAATTCCTTGATCCGCTGCGTATCGTAGGCGGTGAGGCCTGCGAAGATCAGCACGCCGAGCACCGAGATCGCGAACTGCACGGCAGACGACGCCAGGAAGATGTTGACGATCGAGGCGATGATCAGGCCGAACAGACCCATGATCAGGAACGAGCCTATCGCCGACAGGTCACGCTTCGTCGTGTAGCCGTAAAGCGATAGCGCGCCGAAGGAGGCGGCGGTGACGAAGAAGGTCTGGACGACGCTCTGACCCGTATAGATCAGGAAGATCGACGAGAGCGACAGGCCGACGAGCGCGGCGTAGACCGCAAAGGTCGTCTGGGCGGCCACCACCGTCATGCTATTGATCCGGAAGCTCAGGAAGAACACCAGAGCCAGCGGCGCCAGAATGACCACCCACTTCAGCGGGCTCACATAGATCGCCTGGCCGAAAGCGGTTAGTTCGCCATTGGCGAAGGCGAGTTGGAACGACAGATATGCGGCCACACCGGTGATCGCCAGACCCAGCGCCATCAGGTTGTAGACCTTGAGCATATAAGCGCGCAGGCCTTGATCAATCATCTCGCCGGTCTGAGCGCGGCTTTGATAGTTACGAAGATCAGCCATAGTTTCCTCTTACAAGCTCCGATGGAAATACGGTGTCGGGGTTTTCGACCCGGGCGCCGCTGCGGAGCTCCAGCATGCCTGCGGATAATATGAGGCTTTCGCCCTTTGCAAACAAGAGGCTTGCAAAGGCTCGGTCGGTTAAATCGCCGTAAGGTGAAGGGTTTGGGTGCCGCTGCCCGGTCAAAGCTCGCGCAAAACGGGGGCCGCCTTCTGTCCGAGGATGCGCCAGGTGCCGATAAGGCCGATGCCGACGGTGAGGACGAGTGCTGTGACGAGCGTCAGTCCCGCCACGTCGGGCAGAAACGTCGAGGGCAGGCGCATGATGCGGGCGACGATGAACCAGGCGGCGACGCTGCCGGCGATCAGCGCGAAGATCGCGGTCGCAAGCCCGAGGATCAGATATTCGTAGCTGAAGGCGCGGATCAGCATCGCGCGCGTGGCACCGAGCGTCTTCAGCACCACCGCGTCGTGGGTGCGCGCCCGGTTTCCGGCGGCAAGCGCGCCGGCAAGGACGAGGATCGAGGCGATGAGAGCGACCGAGGCTGCGGCGCGGATCGCGGTCGCCAGCTGTGCGACCAGCTGGTTGACGATATCGATCGCGTCCTTGACGCGCACACTTGTTATCGTCGGATAGGTGTTGGTGACGGATTTCAGGATCGCCGCATCTTCGGCCGGTGTCGAAGAGGGATCGGTCAGCGTCGCCAGCCACGCATGCGGGGCGCCGCGGAAGGTATTCGGCGAGAAGACCATGACGAAATTGATCGACAGTGATTCCCACTCGACGCGGCGCAGATTGGCGATCTTCGCCGTGATGTTGCGGCCGAGCACGTTGACGGTGACTTTATCGCCGAGCTTGAGGCCGAGCTCATGCGCCTCTTCCGACGAGAAAGAGACAAGCGGCTCGCCGCTGTAATCCTTGTCCCACCATTTGCCTTCGGTGAGGGCGGCGTTCTCAGGCAAGGTTTCGGCATAGGTGATGCCGCGATCGCCGTTCAGCACCCAGCGGCCGGCCGCCGGCACGTTCATCTTGGTGACGTCCTCGCCGTTGAAGGCGATGATCCGGCCGCGCAGCATCGGCACTTCGACGAGCTTGCCCTGCGGCGCTTGGCCCTGGACGAGATTGCGGAAGGCGCCGACCTCGGCGCTCTGGATATCGACGAAGAAGAAGTTCGGCGCACCCTCGTTCATGCGGCCAGTCAACTGCCGGCGCAGGTTTCCGTCGATCAGGGTCAGCGTCACCAGCAATGCCAGGCCAAGGCCGAGCGAGAGCACGACCGAGGGGGTCAATGCGCCGGGGCGGTGGATGTTGCCGATCGCAAGCCGCAGCGCCGGCGAATTGACGCGCGGGCTGCGGCGCGCGAGCCAGGCGATCAGCGCGGCGACGAGGCGCAGGACGACGAAGGCGAAGACGATTGCGCCGACGAAGACGACGGCGATAAAGCGGTCATAGGCAGTGAGAATGGCAAGCCCGGCAAGGGCGGCCATGAACAGGGCGGCAAGCAGGATGTAGGGCCAGGAGGGCAGGTGGCGGGCCTCGAAGCCCTGCTCGCGGAACAGCGCGGTCGCCGGCACTTCGCGAGCGTGGCCAAGCGGCAGGATGGCAAAGGCGAGCGTGGTCAGGATGCCGAAGAGTGTCGCCAGCAGCAGGGCGCCGGGATAGAGGGTCGGCACGGTCGAGACCGGCAGGAATTGCGCCAGGAACTGCGCGGCAAGCATCGGCGACAGGGCGCCGATGATAAGGCCGATCAGGATGCCGCCGAGAGCGATGATGGCGATCTGGAACAGATAGATCAGAACGACAACCTGCGCCGGGGCACCGAGACATTTGAAGGTGGCGATGGTGGTGCGTTTGGAATCGAGGAAGGCACGCACGGCATTGGCGACGCCGACGCCACCGACGATCAGCGCGGTGAGGCCGACCAGCGTCAGGAACTGCGAGAAACGGGTGATGTTTTCGGTGAGCGAGGGCGCGGCGCGGTCGCTGGTGCGGATTGCCCAGCCGGCGGAGGGAAACTCCTTGGAGGCGCGCGCCTGGATGCCCGACATCGCGCCCTTGTCGTCCAGCCGGATCTTATAGGCATGTTCGACCAGGCTTCCGGTCTGGATCAGCCCGGAGGCCTGGAGCGCCTGGCGGCTGACAAGCAGACGCGGCGCAAAGCCAAAACCTTCCGACAGTGCATCCGGCTCGGTTTTCACCGTGCCGGTGATGCTGAGCTTGACGTTGCCGAGCAGCAATTCGTCGCCGACCGCAAGCCCGAGCCGATCGAGAAGCAGGGGCGCTGCGACCGCGCCATAGGTGCCGCTTTGGCCCGAAAGCAGTGCTGCAAGCGGATAGTCCGGCTCGGCCACGAACTTGCCGTAGAGCGGGTAGGCGTCGTCGACGGCCTTGACCTCGACCAGCGCTTGATCGGAACCGTCGGGCTTGCGGGCCATCGAGCGCAGGCCTGTTGACACCGAAACGGTGCCAAGGCCTTCGAGGAAACCGACTTCCTGAGGCGTGGCTTCGCGGTTGTTGAGTTCGAAGCGGACGTCGCCGGCCAGCAGTTCCTGCCCCTGCGAGGCGATCGTATCGGTGATCGACTGCGAAACGGAGTTGACGGCGGCGATGGCGCCGGTGCCGAGCGCGATGCAGGCAAGGAAGATGTAGAAGCCACGGATGCCGCCGCGCAGCTCGCGCAGCGCCAGGCGAAAAGCGAGCGAGACGCGTGGGGTGATGATCCTCATGCGATCGCCGCTTCGCTGCGGCGGGCGGCGCTGTCGCCTTCGATCCGGCCGGAGCGGACGCGAATCTGGCGTGAGCATCGGTTTGCAAGCGAGACGTCGTGGGTGACGAGTAGCAGGGTCATGCCGCGTTCATCCTGCTTGGAGAACAGAAGGTCGGCGATCTGGCGGCCGGTCTCGGTATCGAGATTACCGGTCGGCTCGTCGGCGATCAGCAGGGCGGGCGAGGGGGCGAGCGCCCTGGCGATCGCCACGCGCTGCTGTTCACCGCCGGAAAGCTGACCGGGATAGTGGTTCAGCCGTTCGCCGAGGCCGACCGATTTCAGCTCGCGATGAGCGATCTCAAAGGCGTTGCCGACATTGGCGAGTTCGAGCGGCACGGCGACGTTTTCCAGCGCCGTCATGTTGGCGATCAAGTGGAAGGACTGGAAGACGATGCCGATGTTGCGGCCGCGGAAATCGGCGACTTGGTCCTCGGTGAGGCTATGGAGCGGCGTGTCATTGATGTTGATCTCGCCGCTATCGAGCTTTTCCAGCCCGGCAAGCACCATCAGCAGGGTGGATTTGCCGGAACCGGAAGGGCCGACGATGCCGACGGATTCGCCGGCCGCGATATCGAGATCGATGCCCTTCAGCACATGGACGGAGGCGGCTGCGCTGCCAAGGGTCAGATCGGCGCCCTTCAACTCGATAATGGTTTTTGCCAACAGAAATCGCCCTATATAAGTCGGTAATCGAAAGGCCGCATAACGGCACCTCGCCAATCTAGGGAAACCAGGATGAGATTTAAAGTTGCCGCCCTTCAATTCACCGTCATCGCCGTCTCGCTGATCTTTGCCACTGCAGCCAATGCCCGGACGATCAATCTCGTCGGTTTTGGGGATAGTTTGATGGCGGGTTATCAGTTGCCGCCCGGCGACGGCTTTCCGGAAAAGCTGCAGGCTGCCTTGAAGGCGAAGGGCCTCGACGTCACCATCGCCAATGCTGGGGTTTCCGGAGACACGACGGCAGGCGGTCTTGCGCGCATCGACTGGTCGGTACCCGACGGCACCGATGGGGTCATTCTCGAGCTTGGCGCCAATGATGCGCTGCGCGGTATCCCGCCGGAAGAAAGCGAGAAGAATCTCGATCAGATGATTACCCGGCTAAAGGCGCGTGGGATTGCCGTGCTGCTCGCCGGCATGATGGCGCCGCCGAACATGGGGGCGGATTATGCCGCACGGTTCAATCCGATCTACCAGAAACTTTCGGAAAAACATGGGCTTCCCCTCTATGCCTTCTTCCTCGACGGCGTCGCGCTGGAGGCGGGGTTGAAGCTCGATGACGGCATGCATCCGAATACGAGAGGTGTCGATGTCATGGTCGAGAAGATGGAGCCTGCTGTCACAAATTTCGTCGAAACGATTTCTTCTGTGAAGAAATAGGGGCTTGCGCGGTTGTTGATTGCGTGATTCCGTGTGAGCACCTGCAAAAGATTCGGGGAGTGCTCGTGATGCCGAGACTGTTTACCGCCCTCGAAATTCCGCGTAATGCGGCGATGAGTCTTTCATTGCTGCGCGGTGGCCTCCCCGGAGCACGATGGATCGATGTGGAGAATTACCACATCACCCTGCGCTTCATCGGTGATGTCGATGGCCGGACGGCCGATGAAATCGTTGAACGCCTCGACCGGATCGACCGGCCGGAATTCCAGTTCCGGCTTGAAGGCATCGGTTCGTTCGGCTCGAAGAAACCGCATTCGGTTTGGGCCGGCGTCTCGCAATCGCCTGAAATGTATGCCCTGCAGGGCGAGATCGAGCGCATCTGCCAGCGCATCGGCCTGCCGCCGGATCCCCGCAAATTCATGCCGCATGTGACGCTGGCGCGGCTCAAATCCTCGCGGCTCGACGATGTCGTGCAATATCTGGCGGGGCGCGGCAACTTCCATACCGCAACCTTCACCGCACCGCGCTTCGTGCTGCTTTCGTCGCGCGAATCGGTTGGTGGAGGGCCTTACCTCACTGAGGAAGTGTTCCCGCTGCACGAGGCACGCTCGACGCCCAGCGTTTCGAGCAGCCTGCAGCAGCCGGTCAAGAGCCTGGTGTAGACCAGCTCGAAACCATCAGGGCCGCCATAATAGGGATCGGTGATATCCTCTCCGGTTCCCAGCGCAGAATCACCGAACAGATGGATATTCGCCCCATGCGGCGCGCTCTTTTCGAGCGCCGCCAGGTTGTCGCGGTCCATGGCGAGAATCAGATCGAAATCCCTGAAATCCCTCGGCTGAATGCGCCGGGCGCGCTGTCCCGATATGTCGATGCCGTGGCTTTTCGCGGTGGCTATCGAACGCCGGTCGGGCGGCTCACCTTCATGCCAGCCGCCAGTGCCGGCGGAATCGATCATAAAACCGCCGGTCAACCCCGCCGCGGCGACGAGATGGCCAAAAATTCCCTCGGCGAGCGGAGAACGGCATATATTGCCCATGCAAACGAAGAGGATGCTGATGCGTTTCATCGGTAACCTGTCGACAGAGAAGAGGAGCATGGCATGAAAATGGAAAGACTGGAACGGACGGCGGTTGAGGCGCAACTGACCGAGCTTTCGGGCTGGGCGCTCAATGATGCGGGTTCGTCGATATCGAAGACGTTCAAGTTTGCAAATTTCGTTGAGGCTTTCGGCTTCATGACGCAGGCAGCGCTTGCGGCCGAGAAGCTCAACCACCATCCCGAATGGTTCAACGTCTATTCCAGGGTGGATGTGACGCTGAACACGCATGATGCCGGCGGGCTGACGGAACTGGATTTCAAGCTCGCCAAAGCCATGGAGAAGGCTGCAGCACGCGGTGTTGTTTGAAAGCGGGCCGATTGAAAGGGGCCGATTGAAAGACTGGGCACCATCACCATATGTTCGCATGGACAAAAGGGATGCAGGGATGGACGAGGTCAAATTCGGGGAAATCCTGTTGCCGGGCGACGAGGACACCCAGAGCCGGCGCGAGAAGACCGTAAGGCAGAAATTCTGGCCGACGTTCCGGCGGGCGGTGCGGCAGATCCCGTTCTCGCGCGATGTCGTCGCCGGTTTCTATTGCGCGCTCGATCCGCAGACGCCGACCAAGGTGCGCGGCGTGCTGCTTGCGGCACTCGCCTATTTCGTCATGCCGGTCGACATGATCCCGGATATTTTCGCCGTCATCGGCTTTTCCGACGACATCGCCGTGCTCTCGGCGGCCTTTGCCATGGTGCGCGGCCACATCCGGCCGGGCCACTACGAAGCGGCCGACCGCGTTCTCGCCGATCGGCCGGAAGAAGCGATGAAGACGATTTAACGCATGTCGCGTCCAACCGGGATGCGACCGCTTGTTTCATGCGTGTGTCATCCCCAAAGCGCTGCGTCCTTTCGGGCGACATTGCATCAGGCGATTTCGCGTTCCAGCACCTTGCGGAGCTTGCCGAAGGCAAGCCGGATACGTGACTTCACCGTGCCGAGCGGCAGCCCGGTCGCTTCGGCGATCTCCGAATGCGATTGACCCAGGAAGAAGGCGGCACGCAGCATGTCGCGCTGTTCCTCCGGCAATTGGCCGACGGCGGCGCGTATCTTGGCGTCGCGATCGTCATTGGCGATGATTTCTTCCGCGCCGATATCGGCCGGCGGCTGCAGGGCCGGATCGGTCTCGTCGAAGATGCGGGTATTGGCGCGGCGTTGCATGTCGATGCGGCGATTGCGGGCAATGCGGAAAAGCCAGGTCGAGAGGGAAGATCGCTTGGCATCGTAGAGGTCTGCCTTGTGCCAGAGCACGATCATGACCTCCTGAACCAGTTCCTCGGCCTCGCCTGATGTCATCCTCTGGCGCATCAGCCAGGCTTTCAGGCGGGGTGCGAAATAGTCGAACAGGATGGAAAAGGCCTGCTGGTCGCGATCGTCCGCGACGGCCTTCGCGAGGGCAGCGAAACGCTGTCTTTCCTCGGCATCCATATCTCCTCACCAGCCCCCTGCGACAATAATTTCGTCCCGGATTTCCAAGTCTTACTGAGGTACAACGGATTTGGGAAAGGTCAAACTCTTGCCTGAATCTTTGTGTCTTAAATTCAGCCGAACGCACGGCCAGTGCCATTGGGGCACGGTGTCGCGGCCGATACCGTTAAAGGGACGAAATTGACACCCGAGCTGAAATGACACAGGCAGATACAAATCGCAGCTATTGTTGACCATTTGGTAACCTGAATTAAGTCAAAATAAAGCAGATCGTGATTATGCGGCGCCCGCTATGATCGCTTCGGGCCTTGAATCGCAAGAACCGGCAGGAATCCATGTTTGTAAAAAGTATCGTATCCGCTCTCGCACTCACCCTTGTTATGGCCGGAGTTGCGACAGCGCAACAGGCCGCGCCGAACCGCATCCAGCAGTTCCAGGCATGGGGCGCCTACTCCTACAAGTCGGGCAGCAGCACCGTCTGCTACGTGCTGTCCGTTCCGACGGCAAAGCAGCCGGCAAGCGTCGACCACGGCGACAATTTCTTCATCGTCTCCCAGCGTCCGGGCCAGAACATCTCCTACGAGCCGCAGGCGATGATGGGCTACACGGTCAAGGAAAATTCGAAGATCAACGTCGTCATCGACAACAAGACCTTCGTGATGTTCACCAAGGACAAGGCCGGATGGGTCGAGAACGCGGCGCAGGAGCCGGCCCTCGTCGCCGCGATGAAGACCGGTCATTCGATGACGGTCAATGCCGTTTCGCGCAAGGGCACCGGCACCTCCTACAGCTATTCGCTCTCAGGTATCTCGGCTGCGCTGAAGCAGATCGAAACCTGCAAGTAAGCTTTTTTTGTTCTCAGAGCTTCGAGGGCCGGCCTTGCGCCGGCTCTTGTCGTTTCCATCTATAGTGACGCGCGGGCAAAATGATGCTAAAGGCCGCGCAACAGCGGACAGATCGCGATATCCGTCGCCGTTCCGCCATTCAATTTCTGCCAATGTGCCGTCATGCACCCGCCAGTCTTCCGGCTTAGCCCTGAAGTTCGCAGGGTTTGCGCGGCGGCTACGTGTTCGAATTCGGGATGAATGCCTATGTCCGTCATGGATGCGATTGATGTCATCACGCCTCAGGCGCCCCGCTCTGCTTCCGGCGTCGAGAAGCCGTCCCTGATCGGGCTGTCGCGCGAGGAGATGGGGGCTGCACTCCGGGAAAAGGGTGTGGCCGAGAAGCAGATCAAGATGCGCGTTTCGCAGCTCTGGAACTGGATCTATGTGCGCGGGGTCTCCGACTTCGACCATATGACGAATGTCGCCAAGGACATGCGGGAGATGCTGAAGCAGCATTTCACCATCGCACGTCCCGAGATCGTCGAGGAGCAGGTCTCCAACGACGGCACGCGCAAGTGGCTGCTGCGCTTTCCCCCACGCGGCGCCGGGCGTCCCGTCGAGATCGAGGCCGTCTACATTCCGGAAGAGGGCCGCGGCACGCTCTGTATCTCCAGCCAAGTCGGCTGCACGCTCACCTGTTCCTTCTGTCATACCGGGACGCAGCGTCTGGTGCGCAATCTGACGGCGGAGGAAATTCTTTCGCAACTGCTGCTTGCCCGCGACCGGCTTGGGGACTTCCCGGACCGTGAAGCGCCGCAGGGTACGATCATGCCTGCCGAGGGGCGCAAGGTCAGCAACATCGTCATGATGGGCATGGGTGAGCCGCTTTATAACTTCGATGCCGTCAAGCAGGCATTGCTGATCGCAACGGATGGTGACGGCCTGTCGCTGTCCAGGCGACGCGTGACACTTTCCACCTCCGGCGTCGTGCCGGAGATCTTCCGCACCGGCGAGGAGATCGGCGTCATGCTGGCGATTTCGCTGCATGCGGTGCGCGACGATCTGCGCGACCTTCTGGTGCCGATCAACAAGAAGTATCCGCTGAAGGAGCTGATCGAGGCCTGCCGGTCCTATCCTGGTCTTTCGAACGCGCGACGCATCACCTTCGAATATGTGATGCTGAAGGATGTCAACGACAGCCTGGAAGACGCCAAGGGGCTGATCAAGCTCCTGAAGGGCGTGCCGGCAAAGATCAACCTCATTCCGTTCAATCCCTGGCCCGGCACCAATTACCAGTGTTCGGACTGGGAGCAGATCGAGAAGTTCGCCGATTTCATCAATTCGGCGGGCTATGCCTCGCCGATCCGCACGCCGCGCGGCCGCGACATCCTTGCCGCCTGCGGCCAGCTGAAATCGGAATCCGAACGCATGCGCAAGACCGAACGTCTGGCCTTCGAGGCGATGATGATCGCCAATCACGGCGCCGACGACTGATCAGCAAGTTTGATCCTCGCTACAATTCTCCGCGATTGATTTCAGGGGGCGCTTTTCCTAAAAGTGCCCCCAAAATCATTCAGGAGGATCCCCATGCGCCCGATTTTACTCGCTCTTGCCGCCACTTTGGCCCTTTCCCTACCCGCAAAGGCTGATGACGTCACCGTCGCGGTGACGGCGATCGTCGAACATCCGGCGCTGGATGCGGCGCGCAAGGGCGTTCTCGATGCGCTGGCGGCCGCCGGCTACAAGGAAGGCGAGAACCTGAAATTCGTGTTCGAGTCGGCGCAGGGCAATCCGGCGACGGCGGCCCAGATTGCCCGCCAGTTCGCCGGCGACGAGCCTAATGTCATCGTGCCGATCTCGACGCCCTCGGCCCAGGCCGTCGTCTCCTCGACGCGCGACATTCCTGTCGTCTTCACGGCCGTGTCCGATCCGCTCGGCGCCCAGCTCGTCAAGAACATGGACAAGCCCGGCGGCAATGTCACCGGCCTCTCCGATATGTCGCCGGTCGCCGAGCACCTGGCGCTGATCAAGGAAATCCTGCCCGATGTGAAAGCTATCGGCTATCTCTACAATTCCGGCGAGGCGAATTCCGTTTCGCTGCTCGCTGTGTTGAAGGTTGAAGCCGAAAAGGCTGGCCTGAAGGTGGTCGAATCGGCCGCCACCAAATCGGCCGAGGTCCAGGGTGCGGCGCGTGCGCTCGTCGGCCGCGCCGATGCGATCTACATTCCGACCGACAACACGATCATCTCCGCGCTTGAAGGCGCTGTCGCCGTTGCCGAGGAGAGCAAGCTGCCGCTCTTTACCGCCGATACGGATTCGGTTTCGCGTGGCTCGATCGCTGCCCTCGGCTTCAACTATTATGATGTCGGCAAGCAGACCGGCGAGATCGTCGTGCGCGTGCTGAAGGGCGAGAACCCGGGCGACATAGCAGTCAAGACTGCCGCCGGCAGCGATCTCGTCGTCAACAAGGCGGCGGCCGAGAAGATGGGCGTCACCCTGCCGCAGAGCGTGCTTTCCCGCGCTACCAAAGTCATCGAATAAACAAGGCGACTGCCGTCGCTGATCGAGTTTGCAGCCGCTCCCGTTCCACACGGGGGCGGCTGATGGTATTAAAAGCCTGATGCTTCACGCAGGGCGCGGAGCGGAAACGGACAGAAGAGGGGCGGAAGCCTTGAGCCAAATCGCATTCTGGGGGGCCGTCGAACTCGGACTGGTCTATTCCTTCGTCGCTCTCGGCGTCTATCTCGCCTTTCGAGTTCTCGACTTCCCCGACCTGACGGTCGATGGCTCCTTTCCGCTTGGCGCGGCGGTGACGGCCGTCCTGATCATTGCCGGCGTCAATGCCTGGCTTGCAGCGCTGATCGCCATGGCGGCCGGTGCCGCCGCGGGCATGGTGACGGCGCTGCTCAACGTGCGCTTCAAGATCCTCAATTTGCTCGCCTCGATCCTGACGATGATCGCACTGTTTTCCGTCAATCTGCGCGTAATGGGCAAACCCAATGTCGCCCTCATCAATGCCGACACGATGATCAGCCCGTTCTTCGGCCATGGCCTTCGCGATTTCTACGTGCGGCCGCTCTTCGTGGGTGTACTGGTCGTCATCGCGCTCATCCTGGTCTGGCGTTTCCTGGAAAGCGATGCCGGGCTGGCAATGCGGGCGACCGGCGCCAATGCAAGGATGGCGCGGGCCCAGGGCGTCGATACCAGCCGGCAGATCTATCTCGGCATGGCGATTTCCAATGCGCTGGTGGCGCTCGGCGGCGCGCTGTTTGCCCAGACGAACGGCTTTGCCGACGTCACCTCGGGCGTCGGCACGATCGTCGTCGGTCTGGCTGCCGTCATCATCGGCGAGACGCTGCTCGGGCGGCGTGGTCTGTTAATCGCGCTTGTTGGATGCGTGCTCGGCTCGATCCTCTATCGCATCGCGATCCAGCTGGCGCTTTCGAGCGACGTCATCGGCCTGCAGGCATCCGACCTCAATTTCGTCACGGCCGTGCTGGTGACCGTGGCGCTCATCCTTCCCCGTTTGCGCGGAGGTGCCGCGTCGTGATCAACCTCAAGAACATCAAGGTCGTTTTCGGGCGCGGCACGCCGCTGCAGAAGCAGGCGCTCTCGGGTGTCAGCCTGACGATCGAGGAAGGCTCCTTCGTCACCGTCATCGGCTCGAACGGCGCCGGCAAATCGACGCTGCTCGGCGTGCTCGCCGGCGATGTGCTGGCCAGCGAGGGGCAGGTGCTGATCGGCAGTGCCGACGTGACGCGCAAGACGACGGCGGCGCGCGCCGGGCTGGTCGCCCGTGTCTTCCAGGACCCGCTGACCGGAAGCTGCGGTGCCTTGTCGATCGAGGAGAACCTGGCGCTTGCGGCGCGGCGCGGCGAACGGCGCGGGCTCGTTTCGGCGCTTGGCGCAAAACGGCGCGACCATTTTCGCGCGAGGATCGCCGAGCTCAATCTCGGGCTGGAGAACCGCATGAAGGACCGCATGGACCTGCTCTCCGGCGGCCAGCGCCAGGCGGTCTCGCTCGTCATGGCGACGCTGGCGGGCTCGGAGGTGCTGCTGCTCGACGAACATACAGCGGCGCTTGACCCCGGCATGGCGGAATTCATCATGGGCCTGACCCAGAAGATCGTTTCCGAGCGCAAGCTGACGACGCTGATGGTGACGCATTCGATGCGCCAGGCGCTCGATTATGGCCACCGGACGGTGATGCTGCATGGCGGTGAGATCGTGCTCGATGTCGCCGGCGACAGCCGCAAGACGTTGCAGGTCGAGGATCTGATCGCAATGTTCCGCAAGATGCGCGGCCAGACGCTGGATGACGATGCGTTGCTGATCGGTTAGCGGGCAGCTGATCGTTTCACGATTCCTCAGAGGCCTGTGGGACCGTCATCAAGAGCAGACTTCCACCAGCACGCGATGGCCGTACTGGTTGAGCCATTCCGGCTGGCACTGTTCCGGGTCATAGTCGTCATCGCCGAAGAACAGACGATTTCTATCATGGAAGGCGAAACGGCCGTCGCGGTGTCCGCCAAAATGGCCGGCTCCGGCGAAATGATGCGCACCGAAGCCGCGATCGGCGAAATTGCCGCCGCCCATATGCGCGCCACCGCCGAAGTGGCCGCCGTCCCGCGAGAAGCCGCCACCGCCATGGCCTCCGCCGCCGTGAGCCAAGGCAGGTGTTGTCGCTGTAAGGGAGGTGGCGGCAAACGTCAGCGCAACAACTCCTGCTGTTATGGTATTGCGAAACGTAAACATGGACTTATCCTTTCAAGGCAGCTCTTCGTGAGCCGTAAAGGATAGGTGGGCAGCGAAGGTGGCGTGGCCTAGCCACAATTGCCGACTTACGATCATATGTTGATCACAAGTAATCGCGCGAAAGGCATGGAATAATTTTAGAAGACGACAAAATTCGCGGTCACTGCCTGCTCCGGCGTGGCGTCTCGCGAATATTGGTGTCGTTGGCGGTGGATCGTTTCACGACCGCGGGCGGATCGATCAACCGACCGCGGGCGGATTGCTGCGCAACCGCGGGATTGCTGCGCAACCGCGGCTATCTCGCCTGGGTGAGCAGGATCTTCGCAGCGAAGACCGAGAAGACGCCGGCGAAGGTGTAATCCATGCCGCGCAGCACTTTCCTGTTGTTCTGCAGCCATGAGGCCAGCCAGTCGGCGGCAAAGACGACGCTGGCGTTGACCGGCATGCCGATCAGGATGAAGCAGAAGCCGAGGAAAAGCAGCTTTTGGGTGACGGCCGGATCGCCGGCGCTGACGAATTGCGGCAGGAAGGTCATGAAGAAGATGATGACCTTGGGGTTCAGAAGATTGACCCAGAAGCCCGACGAGATGTTCGAAAGCGCCGTGCCCTTCTGCTCCTCGACCTTGGCGACGGTGAGCTTCGAACCGAAGCGGATCGCCTGCACCGCCAGCCAGAGCAGATAGGCGGCACCGCCGGTCTTCAGGATCAGGAAGGCGGTCGGCGAGGCGGTGATCAGCGCCGAAATGCCAAAAGCGACCAGCATGGTGTGGACGACGATGCCGAGGCTGGTGCCGACGACAACGAAGAGCGCTGCCTTCTTGCCCTGGGCCAGCGCGCGGCTGATCGACAGCGTCATATCGGGGCCTGGGGTTGCCGCGAGCAGCAGCGTCGCGGCGGCAAAGGCGAGAAGGGTCGGCAGGCTGGGCAGGAAATCCATGACACACTCTGAAAGCCGGAAAGGATCTGGGGATCTCTTACCCGGCTTTCGGAAAATTACCAATCAAACCTTCTAGATTCGAATGATTTTAGGCCGACAAGGCCTAAGATCATTCGAATCCACGTCAAAGAAGTAGAGCATGATGTCATCCGAAAACCGCGCACACTTTTCGGCATCATGCTCTGGCGCCGATTACTTCTGTTCGAGGAACGCCTTGAACTTGTCGGCGTAGTCCTTGTGCCAGCGCGACAGCGGCGGCCGGTTCTCGATGATATCGCCGGCCGCCCAAAGCATGCGGCGCTCGTCGACCGGACGCGCGACGTCATTGTCGGGGCAGAGGATATAGAAATCGCCGCGTTCGAGGCTCTCGACCATGAAATCGACCGTCTGCTCGGCGGTCCAGGCGGCGGCCGGTTTTTCGGCGCGGTCGCCCTTGGTGAGGCCGGTGAACACGAAGCCTGGGATCAGAAGATGGGCGGAGATCTTTCCGCCTTGGGTGTTGCGAAGCTCGTGCTGCAATGCTTCGGTGAAGACTTTCACGCCTGATTTGGAGATATTGTAGGCGGGGTTGCCGGGCGGCGTGGTGATGCCCTGCTTGGAGCCGGTGTTGATGATCAGGCCCGGCTCGCCATGCGACAGCATCTTCGGGCCGAAGGTGCGCGTGCCGTTGATCACGCCCATCAGGTTGACGGCGAAGATATTGTCCCAGTTCGCCTGCGGGCTGAAGATCGAGGTTTCCGGGCCGATGCCGGCATTGTTCATCAGCACGTGCACACGGCCGAAACGCTGGAGCACTGCGCGCTCGAGCGCTTCCAGCGAGTCTCTGCTGGCGACGTCGGTCTCGACCGCCATCACATTTTCCTCGCCGGCAATGGCCTTGAGTTCATTGGCGGCGTCGGCCAGCCGATCGCCGCCAAGATCGGCAATGGCGACGCTCAAGCCGCGTCCGGCGAAATATTTCGCCGCGGCAAGACCGATGCCGGAGGCGCCGCCAGTGATGACGGCAACATTGGATTTCTTGAAAATGTCTTGAATATTCGTCACGGGGGCAACCTCTCCTCGAGCATTTGCGGACGTTGGCGAATATGGGCTCCGCTTTCGCCCTGTCAAACGCTATCGGCACCATCACTGTCGCACTTGGTCTTGCGTCACGCGCCAATCTCGCTAAAAGTGCCGCGACACCGGGTTTCGCCGGCCTTTTATGCAACGGACCTCATCATCATGGCATCATACAAAGACGTGAAGAAAGTCGTTCTCGCCTATTCCGGCGGCCTCGACACCTCGATCATCCTGAAGTGGCTGCAGACGGAGCTCGGCGCCGAAGTCGTCACCTTCACCGCCGATCTCGGCCAGGGCGAAGAGCTGGAGCCGGCGCGTAAGAAGGCCGAGATGCTCGGCATCAAGGAGATCTACATCGAGGATGTGCGCGAGGAATTCGTGCGCGATTTCGTCTTCCCGATGTTCCGTGCCAATGCCGTCTACGAGGGCGTCTATCTGCTCGGCACTTCGATCGCCCGGCCCCTGATTTCCAAGCATCTGATCGATATCGCCAAGAAGACCGGTGCCGATGCGATCGCCCATGGCGCAACCGGCAAGGGCAACGACCAGGTCCGTTTCGAACTGTCCGCCTATGCGCTGAACCCCGACATCAAGATCATCGCGCCGTGGCGCGACTGGGCGTTCAAGAGCCGCACCGATCTGCTGGCCTTTGCCGAACAGCATCAGATCCCTGTTGCCAAGGACAAGATGGGCGAGGCGCCGTTCTCGGTCGACGCCAACCTTCTGCATTCCTCTTCCGAAGGCAAGGTTCTCGAGGACCCCTCCCAGGAGGCGCCTGAATATGTGCATATGCGCACCATTTCGCCTGAAGCTGCACCCGACAAGGCAACGACCATCAAGGTCGGCTTCGAAAAGGGTGATGCGGTTTCGATCAACGGCGTGCGCATGAGCCCAGCGACACTCTTGGCTGCGCTCAACAATTACGGCCGCGACAACGGCATCGGCCGTCTCGACCTCGTCGAGAACCGTTTCGTCGGCATGAAGTCGCGCGGCGTCTACGAGACACCCGGCGGCACGATCCTGCTTACGGCGCATCGCGCCATCGAATCGATCACGCTCGACCGTGGTGCCGCCCATCTCAAGGACGACATCATGCCGCGTTACGCCGAGCTGATCTATTACGGCTTCTGGTTCTCGCCGGAGCGTGAGATGCTGCAGGCGTTGATCGACAAGAGCCAGGAGCATGTCGAAGGCGAAGTGACGCTGAAGCTCTACAAGGGCAATGTTATGGTCATCGGCCGCGAAAGCGACAAGTCGCTCTATTCCGACAAGCTCGTCACTTTCGAGGACGATCAGGGCGCCTACGACCAGAAGGATGCGGCCGGCTTCATCAAGCTCAATGCGCTGCGCCTGCGCACGCTCGCCAAGCGCAACCTCGTGAAATAATCACGGTTCGACCTTCGAACCGGATATGAGCCCGCCGGCATCGCCGCGCGGGCTTTTTCGTGGAGTGAGGTGGCAAACGGCACCAAAATCGTAGAGCGTCCTGGATGGCTGGATCGCATCAATAACGGACATCGGCTCGGCTTGGATAGACGACCGCTACGGGGCCGACAGCTGACATTGGTTCATCAGGAGCTCGAAGGTCCGCTTTTGCCCCGCAGCAGACGATTTTGCTGCCGCCGCCGCGGCGCATGACCTCGGATGACCGGTCTACGGCACGGAAAGTTCGGGACGCTTGCGCTTCCTGCGCGATCAGGTTAAACACTGAACTATATGGTTCAGTATGTTAGTCCTCCCCTCGGCACTAAAACAAAATGGGCCGTTCGGCTGCGGCCCATCGTGGCACCGGTAGCTCTCAATGTGATGCGCCCGGCTTCGGAGGCCGATCAATGCGCGACGAGCACCATCTTCTGGTTTACCAGTTCCTTAATACCCGCGCCTGCGAGCTCGCGACCATAGCCGGATCTCTTGACCCCGCCGAACGGAAGTTCCGGCCCGGTGAAGGAGGATGTGTTGATCCATACGGAGCCGGTCTCGACCTGCGAAGCGAGGGACTTGGCGCGCTCGACGTTTGCAGTGAAAATAGCCCCGGAAAGCCCGAAGTTCGAATCGTTCGCGATCCTGACGACATCCTCATCGTCCTTGATGACATGAACCTGCGCCACTGGACCGAAAAACTCCTCGAAATAAGCGGGATTGTCCCGAGACACATTGGTCAGGATGGTCGGCTTGTAGTACGCACCCGGCCCCTCGATCACCTCCCCGCCGACCAGGACCTTGGCCCCGGCCTTGACAGCGCGCTGGACCTGCCCGGCGATGTCGTCTCGTGCCCCGATCGACGACATCGGCCCCAATCCGACCGTTTCATCCATGGGGTCGCCGATCTTGGTGTTGGTGAATTTCTCAGCGAGCTTCTTCACGAATTCGTCGGCGACCTTCTCGTGGATGAGGAAGCGCTTCGCGCCATTGCAGACCTGACCGCATCCGCGGAGCCTGGCCTCGACGCCGACGACGGCCGCCTTGTCGATGTCGGCATCGTCGAGAACGACGAAGACATCGCTTCCGCCGAGCTCCATCACGGACTTCTTCAGGTTCTTGCCGGCGTTGGCCGCGACGATGCTGCCCGCACCCTCGGAACCGGTGAGAGCCACGCCCTGGACCCGGTCATCGGCGATGAGCCTGGAGATCTGGTCACCCGTCGCGAAGATATTCGTCCAGGCGCCCTCCGGCGCACCCGCTTCGGCCAGCAGCTCTTCGAAGGCGACGGCGGCCTGTGGGACCATACTGGCATGTTTCGCGAGCACGGGATTGCCGATCGCCAGATTCGGTCCGGCCACGCGGATCAACTGGTAGAAGGGGAAGTTCCAGGGCTCGACGGCGACGACGACACCGATCGGATGATACTCCAGCCATGCATCGCCCTTCGATGTCTCAACCTTCTCGCGGGCGAGAAAGGTTTCCGCGTTGTCGGCATAGTAGTTTGCGATATCGGCGATGATGCGCACCTCCGTGCGCGCTTCGTTGATGCGCTTGCCCATTTCCAGGGTGAGAATGCGTGCCAGGTCTTCAACGCGCTCGTTCGCCAATTCGGCAAACCGGCTCAGGACCTTGAGCCGGGGAGCCCTGCCGCCCTTGCACCACGGCGACTTGTAGAGGGAATGCGCCGAGGCGAGCGCGCGTTCGATTTCCGCGTCGCTGTGATTGTCGAATGTCTTAAGGACCTTGCCGGTCGCCGGATTTACGCTCTGATAGGCCATGTCATATTCTCCTTTCTATATCGGGGTCGGAAACGACCGGTCTTTGAACCTTGAGACGCGCGTTCACGCACACCGCGACCCGGTTCGGGGGTCTGGATCGTCAGAGTCGCGGCAGCGGTGGATTCGATCCGCCGATCAGAATTCCTGCGCCGTCGGACGCAGCACGATCTCGTTGATGTCCACATCGGCGGGTTGCTCGATGGCGAAGGTGATCGCCCTGGCGACGGAACTGGCGGGGATCGCCGACTTGTAGAATTCCATGACCGTGCCCTGCGATGTGCCGCTGGTCGTGTGCTTGAGATCGCTCTCGACGGCGCCGGGCTCGATCGAGGTCACCCTGATCTTGCTTCCGACCTCCTGGCGCAACCCCTCCGAGATGGCCCGGACGGCGAACTTGGTGCCGGAGTAGACCGTGCCACCCGGCGCGAAGACCTTGACCCCCGCGACGGAGCTGATGTTGATGATGTGGCCCGCTTCCTGTTTGATGAACATCGGAAGAACCGCGGCGATACCATACAGGCTGCCTCTGAGGTTTACGTCGATCATCGCGTCCCATTCTTCCGTGTTCACTTCCACCATGGGACGGATGGGCATCAGCCCGGCATTGTTGATCAGGACATCCAGCTTCCCGAAATCGGATACAACCGCGTCCACGACCGATTTGAACTGGTTCTTGTCTGCCACATCCAGCTCATAGCCTTTCGCCTTGCCGCCGGAGAAGGAAATCCTGGAGGTTACTTCGTCGAGTTTGCCCCGCCGACGCGCGGCGATCGCGACCTTCGCCCCCTTCGAGGCGAGCATCTGGGCGGTCTCCGCGCCCAGGCCCGTGCCGCCACCGGTGATCAACACGACTTTTCCTTCGATATTGGTCGTCATCTTGTTTGCTCCTTTCCTGAGTGGCGAAATGCGTATCTGCTGAATTGAGGTCGACGGCGGATATGGCGGCCTCGGCGACAGCGATGTCCTGCTCCACCGATCCAGCGCTTGCTCCCACGGCACCTAATCAACCGCCGTGCGCGGACGACGGGGAGCGCGCCGTCGAAGATGATGACGCTGCCGATCAGCGCGCCGTCCTGCCGGACTTTCCATGTTCACGGGCGGCAAGCCGGAGCGTCCGGGCGATGCGTTCCCGTCGTTTGGAGTGGATGCAGGTTAACATCTGCTCGCGGCGGTGCGCGCTAAATGGGGTGAATGTGCGCGAAATCTGGCATCTCAGCGCCCTTGCTCGAATTAGCAAATTCCTTCGTGGCTGATGAAAGGTCCTTCGGTTTTGATCACTTGCCGACCGTTATCTGTGACTATGCAGGTTGAAGGCGACCGGCCGGCCCGTTGTTTTCGCGAACGTCCTCCGTATATGGCCAGCGGCAGTTTCGCCGTTTCCCAGTATTTCACGATGATAAGCGCTGTTTAACGGGCTGCCGCAGGCGGACGCAGGTAGGCTTTCGTCGAGCATTCCCCGTTGGATGACTCGGCGATGACCGAAAGTAAGTCGCCGGATGTCGTTAGGAGAAAAGATGTCACAGTCCTGCAATCATCGGCTGGGCATTTCAAATGTCGTTCCTCAATCTCTGGGATGTGAGGAATGCTTGGCATCCGGCATGGCATGGGTACATTTGCGGCTGTGCCGGTCTTGCGGGCATGTCGGATGCTGTGACAACTCGCCAGGTAGACATGCGACCGCGCATTATTTCGCCACGGCCCATCCGATCATCGAAGGCTACGATCCGCCGGAGGGATGGGGCTGGTGCTACGTCGATGAAGAGTTCGTCGTGCTTCCCGATCAAACGCCGCGGCGCGGGCCGATTCCGAGGTTTTGTGATGGCCTATAGCGGTGACTTCAGCACAGCCAATAGCCCGATTTCCGCCGAACTAAGGGAGATACCTGGCGAGGCGCTTCCTCGCCTCACGCCCGAGATGATGGCACGCATTGCCCCGTTCGGACGGAGGGATCAATTCGACGGCGGTGAATACTTGTATGAAGTCGGTGATCGGGAGGTCGATTTCTTCATCATTCTGAACGGGTCAGTCGACGTGTTCGAAAGCGACGGACACGGGGGCCACGCGATTGTCGCCACGCACCAGGACAATCAATTCACTGGAGAGTTGCATCATCTAAGCGGACGGGCGGTTCTGGTATGCGCGCAAACCACGGCTTCCACGTCTGTCATCCGCCTTTCCCGCGTATCGCTTCTCAGGCTGGTGAACGCCGAGCCGGACATCGGAGAGATCATTTTGCGTGCGCTTATACTGAGGCGCGCCAGACTTCTGGAATTCGCCGAGGGCGGCACTGTGATCGTGGGCAGTTGCCGCTCCGGAAATACGGTCCGCATTCAGACTTTCCTGGAAAGGAACGGCTATCCCTATCGCTGCCTCGACACTGACGTCGACCACGATGCACGGGCTGCAATGGAGACATTCCATGCCGACACCGATAGCCTGCCGATCGTTGTTCTCAACGGCGTCAGGGTACTCACTCAGCCGACCAACCATGATCTTGCTGAGGCTCTCGGGATCACGGAGCGGCTGAGCTCTTCGCCTGCATATGACGTGGTTATCGTGGGTGCCGGGCCATCCGGTCTCGCGGCGGCGGTCTACGCCGCATCCGAAGGGCTGAACACGCTGGTCATAGAGGCGGTTGGGCCTGGCGGACAGGCGGGCACGAGTTCGCGCATCGAGAACTATCTCGGATTTCCAATGGGTATTTCGGGACAGGATCTCGCCCGGCGAGCGCAAATACAGGCTCAGAAGTTCGGCGCACGTTTCGCCGTCGCCGAGGCGGCGTGGCGTCTCGATTGCACTTGCTATCCGTTTGGGGTGCACTTGGAAGGTGGCAATATGGTGTTTGGCCGATCTGTCGTTGTCGCGACCGGCGCTCGCTACCGAAGACTGGATATTCCCGAGTCCCAACGCTTCGAGGGGAAGGGAATTCACTATGCGGCGACGTCGATCGAGGCGCAGCTTTGCGATGGCACGGAAGCCGTGGTGGTAGGCGGTGGAAACTCTGCCGGGCAGGCCGCGATCTTCCTGTCGGCAAAGGCGCGTCATGTGCATCTGCTCGTCCGGGGTGACGGACTTTCGGACGCTATGTCGGACTATCTTGTCGGTCGCATCATGCATTCCCCGCGGATTACCCTACATACCCGCAGCGAAATCACCTCGCTTGCCGGTGAAGGCTACCTTTCATCGGTGCGATGGGGACAACCCGGGAAGGAAGAGTCCGAACATACGATATCGAACCTCTTTCTGATGATCGGGGCTGTCCCGAACACGGACTGGCTCTTCGGTTGCGTCGAACGCGATGATCGGGGTTTCATCCTGACTGGCTACGATCACGACGGCGCACCGAACGGTTCGCCCTATGCGACCAGCGTCCCGGGCATATTCGCGGTCGGCGACGTCCGAGCCAAATCCATCAAGCGCGTTGCCTCCAGCGTCGGCGAAGGATCAGTCGTGGTCCACTCGATCCACGGCTGGCTGGCGAGCAATCCGGTGAGCCGCAAAACCGCGGGCCGATCGGTGGCGTTTGAGGATGCGTCTGGCAACTCGCTATGAGCCCGGAAGTCGTCCAAGATCCTGCAGCTCCGTCATAAGGTTTCGGGCTCTCTGCAAGTCCGGAGTATCGAACCCATCGATGAACTGGCCATACACTGGCTCGAGAACGCTCTTGGCCTCATCGATCTGCAATCGGTCTCTAAGCAGGGCAGCAAGATCAGTTGCGCAGCGAATTTGCCACGCCCATGCTCCATTTTCCTCCGCCACTGTCAAAGATCCTCGCAAGGTGGAAAGTGCTTCTTCGTCGCGGCCGACCGATCGTTCTTTGACAGCCCTAAGACGTAGCAGCTCGGGCACCATCGAACGTTGCGGTCCCACTTCAAACAAATAGTCGAGAATCCGTACGCCTTCATCCATGTGCCCGTTCGCATAGAGGGCTCTTATCAAAAGCGCATAATAAACATGACGTCCGATCTGCTTGAGGCCCGTGCGGAGCTCATCGAACGCTGACATTAGTCCATCCGGGTCCTTTCGAACGCCTGAAAGCGCGTCGAGCGCTTCAATGTAGCAGCTTGCGACCGGAATCCATGCCGGCATGCCGTGACGGAAGATCGTATCCTTTAGTAGCGCGGCATATTCCCTGGTTAGAGCATGCTCCTGACATTCGCACAGCACGAAAAGCACCCCGTGAGTGTAGCAATAAATAAGCGTCCATCCATGACGGGCTTCCAAAGCCTCCCTCGCTGCAGCTTGAACTCTATTCAAACCAGTCCCAGGCCTGCGCGATCCAAGCCAATAGAGTGCGGCCAATATAGTATCCGTCCTGATCCTTGGATCAAGGTCGAAGCGAGAAACCGTGCCATCGGCGGCATTTTGCAACTCCAGACGCAATTTCTCCAACCGTGCAATCGCCGGCCGGTACTCGCAACGTATGATTTCCCATTCCGTACAAAGATGCTCATGCTCCCACTGCGCCGCCCGATTATTGGAGCGCATGGCGAGCCCTTTCAATTCTCTGAGAGTCTTCCGGGCTTCGGTCTGGTGGCCAGGCAGGAGCCGATATCTCGCCAGGGCGCCTAAGGCTTGGCACTCGGCCCGACTATCGCCGATCTGACGTGATAGCTGAATTGCTGTTTCAAAGATCTTGATAGCCTTCTCCGCATTGGCTGATATGTAGCTGCTCACTGCGGCGAGCCCGACGACCAGCTTGAGCTTCAGGGTTGTGTCTCTGCAGCCAGTCCGATCGAACTCGACGAGCGCCTGTTCGCAGTTGCTGCGGGCCTCTTCGCTCAACGACAACTCATGCCACAGTGGCAATCCCGATGCCACCAACTGCATGCCAAGCAGCGGATCGGCGCGAAGAAAGAGTGCCCAGCCGATGGCCCTGCGCAAATCGTCCGCACGACTGGCGTAGGCGATATGCCACTGCCGCGTCGGAAGTCTTGCCTGGTCGGCATTCGCACGAGTGAAGATGTCCAGCACAAGTCGGGCGTGGGCCTGAGACACAGCGGTCAGTTCCCCCGCGGCTTCCAGCAGATTGCCTGCGAATGCTCGAGTACTGTCGAGAAGCCGGTATCGCATACCACCTGTCATCTGTTCGACGCTCAGCATCGACTTGGCGCGCAGGCCGGCAATGGCATCAAAGACGACCGTTGGATCCAAACCATGGTGGACAACGATGCAAACAACCTCATCCATATCGAACGTGCCCATGAAGATCGAGATGGCACGCAACACGGCTGCCTCGCTCTTCGTAAGGAGTGCGTAGCTCCACTGCATTGTCGCAAGCAGAGTCTGTTGACGAAGCGGTCCCTCCTCGTCACGTCCGACCAGTGTGGCGAAACGATCGTCAAGTTCTTCGAGGACGTCAGCAGCACTTCGGCTTCCGAGCCGGGATGAGATAAGTTCTATAGCGAGAGGCGATCCGTCTAGCCGCCTGCAGATCTCGGCAACGGCAGATGCATCCCCATCCTCCGTCTTGTATTTCCCTTTCTCTGACGCTCGTTCGACGAGAAGTTGTGGTGCGGAATAACGGAGGACTTGTTCGGTTGTATGGATATGGTCAGGCGGCGGAACTTCCAGAGGAGCAAGCCAGAAGACCTCTTCTCGCTTCGCGCGGAGAGCCTGGCGGCTCGTCGCCAGAATCCTCACATCACTTGTGTTTGCCACAATGACGTCGCAGAGATGGGCAACGGCATTGAGCACATGCTCGCACGTGTCCAGCAACAGCAAGGTCTTCCTTCGAGCGAGGATGGATGAGATCGCGTCGAGGCGATCCTGGCTACCTGAACTGATGCCCAGCGCAGCCGCAACTGAAGGGATGACGAATTCCTCGCCGGCCACTCGGGAGAAATCTATGAAGGTGATGAGATCTCCCTCTTCGTCTTCGAGCAGTTGCACTGTGGCGACTGCAACCGTTGTCTTGCCGATGCCCCCAGGGCCAACGATCGTCGTCAGCCGGTTGGCGGCAATCCTAGCTCGCAATTCAGCGATTTCGGCATCCCGTCCGATAACCGTGGCCAATTCGGGAAATCGGGTGTTTGCCACAACGGGAAGATCCGCAATTTTTGGGATTTCTCCGGTAATGACCTGATCGGTCAGCCGGTAGCCACGGCCTACGAACGTCCTGATATAGTCTTCTGTGGGAGTGTATTCCCTTAATGCCCGCCTAAGCGAAGCGATCGTCACTTTCAGATTGGCTTCATGGACAAAGATGCCGGGCCACGCGGCATTGTACAGCTCCTCCTTATATACCAACTCACCCTTCTTCCGGGCCAAGGTCACGAGCATCTCCATTGCCCGACCGCCAAGCTGAACCTCTTCGGCACCGCAAAACAAACGGCGATGCTCCCCGTAAAGGCGAAAGGGACCAAATGCCACCACATCATCCGGTTCCGTCGGTACCATGTGTTCCTCTTAGCGTGCCGATGATCGACCCGGCGCAAGAATGATATCAATGTCACTATCGCGCGGGTGGACGCGGCAATCTCAACATCACTCTAAGCGAACGAACACGGGAGGGTCTGCCTCCCGCCTGTGGGCCTGTCGGACGAACTGACCCCAGTTGCCTCATTTTTAAGGGCCGCGCCCACCGCTCGCCGTTCAGTCTTTCCTCGACGGAACACCCGATGCTTGGATCTTCAAATCAATAAACAACGTCGCCGCACAGGTCTGCTGGTCAGTGCCTCCGTCGCGCATAACTGCTTACAGCCTGTAAAGTCTCGGACCGCCGGCGCGAAGTTTCTGCCGCGGCAAACCATTCCACGCCAATATTTACCGGATTTTACCTCCCATTGGGAGCGAACTCTCATAATATTGAAGCTGAATATATATGGATTAACTGCCCTACGAGTGCAAAACCATTGAGGGGAACCAATATGGAAACTCACGCTGGGAACGGCTATTTCGGGTTCGGACCATATCGCTTGAATCCGGCTGCAAGAGTTCTCCGGCGAGGCGACGATCTGCTTGCGATAGGCAGCCGCGCCTTCGACGTCCTTGCCGCTCTCGTTCAAAATCATGGACGGGTTCTCTCTCACGGGGAGCTCATGGCATTCGCATGGCCCGGTCTCCACGTCGAAGCCTCCAACATAAGAGTGCAAATGACGCATCTGAGGCGCGAAATCGGCTGTGGCGAAAACGGTAATCGCTATATCGTCAGCGTGGTGGGCCGCGGCTACAGCTTCGTCGCCCCCGTCATATGGGAAGAGGCGTCCGAGCCGGAGGACAGGTATGCGCCCTTGAGCTGCGATCAGGCTTGCTGCAATGGATCTGACGGCGCAACGAATACCTCTTTTCCGCCTCGTTTGAGCCACCCTATCGGCCGAGACGAGAATATTTCCAAGCTTTCGCAGATGGTGGCTGAGCGCCGGTTCGTGACCGTTGTGGGTGCAGGAGGGGTCGGCAAGACGACTCTGGCCATCTTGGTGGCGCACGCCCTCCACATGTTTGATCATGCGTGTTTTGTCGATCTCGGCATCATCGATGATGAAACGGCCGTCTTGGAAGCGGTAGCCTCGGCTCTGGAGATCCCCTTTTCAGCAGGCGATGCCATCGGCGACATCATCGGTCAGTTGTCTCCACGAGGCACCCTCGTAATCCTTGACAACTGCGAACACGTTATTGACACCGTGGCCGATATCGTGAGTTCGGTGCTCAGGCGTACCGCCAGTGTGCATATTCTCGCCACGAGCCGAGAAGCGTTCCGTTTGCCCGGCGAGGCCGTATATCTTCTCCGGCCACTTGGTGTTCCTCCGCCTACAGGGCGTTTGACTGCCGCTCAGGCGCTACTTTGGCCTGCGATTCAACTTTTCGTGGAACGTGCGGTCGATGGCGGCTATCTGGAGTCGTTAGGCGACGAGGAAGCAGCGGCAATAGCGGCTATTTGCCGGAGATTGGACGGCAATCCGCTGGCGATAGAACTTGTGGCGAGCCGCATGGCCCCCTACGGCCTAGATCGGGTCGCGGAGCTGTTGGACAACCAGCTCTCCTTGCGATGGAGGGGCAGCCGATACGCCAACCCACGCCACCAAACCGCAGAAGCGATGATGGATTGGAGTTACGCTCTTTTATCCGACATGGATCAACGGGTATTCAGGCGACTGTCGGTATTCCCGGGCGAGTTCTCCGTTGAGGCTGCCCTCGCGGTCGTGGAAGATGATGACTTCGAGCAGGCAGATATCATCAAATCGATCGGCAATCTTATCGACAAGTCCCTCCTCTCACTTCATCCGGGAACAGGACCTGCGCACCTCAAGCTATCGGGCATCGCTAAAGCCTATGCGGCGTTCAAGCTCCTTGCCTCCGGGGAGCGCGCACCCATCGAACAACGCCAGTCTTTGTACCATGTTCAAGCGCCTCAACAGTGCCGCGCAAGCATGGCTGTCTCTTCGGATGGCGGACAGACGATGCAGCTCCGGGCGTCTTAGGCCGTCCTTGCAATTCCGGGGTTTGTGGCGGTGACGGACGACTGCCGCAGGCTTCGACAGTTCCCGATAGGCGAAGGATCCGAAAGAAAAAGCCCGAATAGTCCAACACGCGACTAAGCGCGGCAAAATCGCAGGATTTAACCACAATTAATATGCGTCCGAGGCTGGGTTGGTCGATTATTCCCCGTGTCGCCATCGAGATCAATGATCGGAGAACTCGCATGTCCCGAAACCTTGGACTTATCTTCAGCGCCCTAGTGGCGTTCGCAAGCACATATCCCGCCGCGGTCGCTGCGGATCTCAAAGCCAAGACCGTTGTCCTTGTTCACGGCGCTTTCGCCGACGGATCGTCCTGGCAGAAAGTCATCCCTCTTCTGGAAAAGGCCGGATTGAAAGTTGTCGCCGTCCAAAATCCATTGGAGTCCCTGGAGAGCGACGTGGCCTTCACCAAGCGCGCGATCCGCGATGCCGAAGAACCCATCGTACTCGTCGGTCACTCGTGGGGCGGCGTAGTCATCACGGAAGCGGGTGATGACCAGAAGGTGAAATCCCTGGTCTACGTTGCCGCCTACGCGCCTGATGCCGGTCAATCGCTGGTCGATGTCGCCTCCAAATACCCTGACCAGGAAAGCCGGAAGACATTCGTCAAGGACGAGGATGGGTATCTGAAGATAAGCGATGACGGCATTTCCAGGTACTTCGCGGCCGGCCTCTCCCCGGACGAGCAGAGGCTCGTTGCCGTCGTGCAGGGACGTTTCCATGTGCGTGCCACCACCATGCCCGTCAGCCATGCCGCCTGGCGTGACAAACCGTCTTTCATGGTCGTGGCGACGCAGGACCAGATCATCGCTCCCCAGATGCAAAGGGATCAGGTGAAATCTGCAAAGGCGGAGATGATCGAAGTACCTTCCGGCCACGTGGCGATGCTCTCCCATCCCGAGGAGGTAGCGGATCTCATCGTGAAGGCGGCCCAATAGGTGGCAAGGGCGAGCACGCCTCTTTCGCTTGGGCGAAACAACTGAAATCCGGATCGACAGAGGCGAATAAGACGATGCCACCCCTCGTTATAGCCTTACGCTTCGAAGCGAAATGGATGCTTACGGAAGGCGGAGCCAAGGTGGCCTGCAGACATCCCTGAAGGGCTCTACCATCGTGACCATCCGCCGTACGGCACCAATTAACCACATCAAATAAGGAGGATTCTATGAGCAAGGGTAACGTTCTTGTCGTTGGGTCGAATGCCACCCGGATTGAAATTCAGGGCGGTGGAACTGGCCCAACCGGCCAATATCTCAACGAAACCGTGGTGCCAGCCATGGCTCTTGTTGCCGCCGGATACGAGATCGTGTTGGCAACGCCCGACGGCACCAAGCCGCACATCGATCCCGTGTCGGACGCGGCACAGCATTTTGACGGCGACGAAGCTGCTCACAAGCGCGGGCGCGCCTTCTTCGACGACCATCGGGCGATGAACGATATCAGGACATTGAGATCAGTCATCGAAGACGGGATCGATGGTTATGCCGGCGTCTTCGTACCCGGCGGTCAGGCACCGGCCGTCGATCTTATGCAGGATGCCGATCTCGGCGAGATCCTCCGCCGCTTTCATGCTCGCCGGAAGCCCACGGCCTTTCTTTGCCACGGGCCGATCGCCTCGCTTGCCGCACTGCCGCACGCAAAGGAATATCGGGCTGCCCTGATTGCAGGCGATGTTTCCGAAGCGTCTGAACTCGCCAGGGGCTGGCAGTATGCCGGTTATAAGATGACGGTGTTCTCCGCCAGTGAGGAGAAACCGATCGAAGAACAGGTCCTTCATGGCAAGCTCTATTTCAACATGCCAGACGCATTGCGCATGGCGGGTGGCGACGTCACGACGAACCCGGTCGACTTCTCCCCCCATGTGATAGAGGACCGCGAGCTGATCACAGGCCAAAATCCGCGATCGGATCATCCTCTTGCGGCGAAACTGGTCGAGGCCCTCAACCGGGTGACGGTTTCGGCGTGATCTGATGGAACACGGCATGGAAGGTGATGGCGTGCCTTCCATGCTGTTACCCCGGCCCGCAACGTCTCGTCCGCCCAAGCAAGTTACCTCGTGCATTCCAGCAGGAGCGTTCTGTATGACACAGTCGCCGACCAAGATCACAGCCATCCTGACAGCTCATCTCGGCAAGGCCGTCGAGTTACGAGCACTGCTTGTTGGCATGGCACCGCTTTGCCGGGCCGAACCCGGCAATCTGCGCTGGGATGTCTGGTGCGACCGGGCGCATGGCGAGCGATACGTGCTCGATGAACTCTATCTGGACGCCGCCGCCGTCGAGGTGCATCGCATGACACCCCATTATCAAGCCTATCTGGCCAAGATTCCCGAACTGGCAGAGAGAACGGCCTGGGTGCTGGAGGCGGTAGAGGTCGGATAGTTCCCAGCAACACGACAGCACCGCCGCGGGCCGAAAGCCGCCTCAGGTAGCGTTTGCTACCTGATCCCACTCTTCATGGCAGTGCACCACCCTTGACGGATGGCCGTGATCGCTTAGTCTGCGGTCATCATCCTCCGGAGCATTTCCATGACGCAGTCTTTGCTCTTCGGCGCCTTCCTGGCGGCGCTCTTTTACGTGCTCATTCCAGGCCCCGCCTTCCTGCAGCTGCTCGGCATCGGTGCCGGGCAGGGGCGCAAGGCCGGCGCCTTCTTCATGATGGGGCATCTGGTCGGGGATCTTATCTGGTCGTCGCTGGCGCTGATCGCGATCGTCGGCGCAAAGACGATCGGAACCTTCGTCTTCGACCTGCTCGGCCTTGCCTGTGGTTTCTACCTCGCCTGGATCGGCTGGAGCGCCGTCAATGCCAAGCCGAAAGCGGAGGGGCAGGCGCTGGTGGTGGTCGAGCGGCCGTTTCGCCGCGGTCTGATCTTCGGCGTCACCAATCCGAAGGGTTATCCGGTGGCGCTCGCCACCTTCACCGCACTCGTTGCTGGCTCGGCCGGCGCGCTCGATTTCGAGGCGTTGCCGGTGCTGCTCGTCGTGTCGTTCGTGGGTTTCGTGACGGCCGACGTCATCCTGATCGGCATCATCGGCGCCGGTACGGTGCGGCGCTTCTATCGCGCCCATGAGCGATTGATCGTGCGCTGCTCCGGCGTGCTTTTCATGGGATTTGCCGCTCAGGCGCTCTGGCACGCAACGCCCGGCCTGCTCGGCTGGCGCAAGGCCTGATTAAAGCGCGTCGCGCCAAACGTAAAACTGCGACGCGCTTGCTCTTGGATTTATGCATGTCGCCCAAAACCGCTGCGCACTTTTGGGCGACATGCGTGCGGTCAGGCATTCAGGAAGCTGACGATCGATTTCAGCGTCTGGACCTCATTGGGATCGCCGATCGACATGGCGATCTGCAGCTGGTTCTGGTAGTAATCGAGGAAATTGAAGCTGGTGCCGTCGGTGACGCTGGAGAGATCGATGATGTTGCCGAGCGGATCGATCGCATGCATCGGCAGCGGTTCGGAGATCGCGGCGTAGGTGTTCTGATCGATCAGGCCGCTGTCGAAACCCTGGCGTGCGTAATTGCGCAGTTCTCCAGGGCTGACCGCGGTGAAATCCGGGCCTTCGCCGCCATCGTCTTGGATCTGGAACGAGGCCGGGGCGGGAGCTCTGGTCTCGATTTGAATATCAGAGGTCTTCGAACTTTTTGCGTTATTAGGATTGTTTTTAAAAAGCAAACTCTGAGAAGACCGCACAGAAAAAATTTCCATGGCGCATGTCCCCTTACAAGAAGATCACCTGGAAACTAGCGCTTGCGCGTGATTCGCGTCAATCGTTAACGATTGGTTAATTTTTACGTATCAATTGTTGTCCACCAAATTTGACAGGCGCCCGCCAGATTTGCCAGGCGAGGCAAAAGGTCTCTCCCGGCAACATACCAATTCTATGGCCGCTCTCCTATATTGCCGATTCACTTGCATGCCAAAAAGGAATTCTCCGATGTCTTCTCCACATGATTTCAATCCGGCGCTGGTGACCTGGGACGGTCTTCACGGTCTGCCGCGTTTCGATGCCTTGAACGACGGCGATTTCGCTGCTGCCTTCGAAGCCGCACTTGCCGCACATGAAAGGGAGATCGACGAGATTGCCGGAAACGGCGATGCGCCGACATTCGACAATACGGTCGTGGCGCTGGAGATTGCCGGTGACGCACTGTCACGTGTCTCGTCGCTGTTCTGGAACAAGGCGGGCGCGCATACAAATGATGTGATCCAGGCGCTGGAGCGGGAGATTTCGCCGAAGATGTCGCGCCATTATTCGAAGATCGGGATGAATGCCGCGCTTTTTGCCCGCATCGACACGCTCTGGGAGGGCCGCGAGACGCTCGGGCTGACGCTCGAACAGACACGCGTGCTGGAACGCCACTGGAAAGGCTTCGTCAAATCGGGCGCCAAGCTTGAAAAGGCCGAGCAGGAAAAACTTGCGGCGATCAATGAAAAGCTTGCCGGCCTCGGGACGCAATTCGGCCAGAACGTGCTGGCCGACGAAAAGGCATGGGCGCTGGTCCTTTCTGACAGCGCCGAGCTCGAGGGCCTGCCGGAATTCCTTCGCGACGCGATGGCGGCAGCAGCGCGCGAACGCGGCGAGGAGGGCAAATATGCGGTGACGCTGTCACGCTCGATCATCGAGCCCTTCCTCACCTTCTCGGAGCGCCGCGATCTGCGCGAGCAGGCTTTCAAGGCGTGGGTGGCGCGCGGCGAAAATGAAGGGGAGACGGACAACCGCGCCGTCATCAAGGAAACGCTGGCGCTCCGCCATCAGGTGGCGACGCTGCTTGGCTACGGCAATTTCGCCGAGCTGAAGCTCGACAACACGATGGCGAAGACGGCGGATGCGGTGAATGGCCTGCTGAGGGCTGTCTGGGCGCGGGCGGTGAAACGCGCCGGCGAGGAGGAGATCGATATTGCGGCACTGATCGCCGAGGAAGGCCGGAACCACGAGGTAATGCCTTGGGACTGGCGCCACTATGCCGAAAAGATCCGCGCACGGAAGTTCGATTTCTCCGAGGCCGAGCTCAAGCCTTATCTGCAGCTCGAGAAGATCATCGAAGCCTGCTTCGACGTGGCCGGCCGGCTGTTCGGCATCCGGGCCGTCGAGAAGAAGGGTGTGGCCGCCTATCACCCTGACGTCAGGGTGTTCGAAATCAGGGACCGCGAGGACAAGCTCGTCGCGCTCTTCCTCGGCGATTATTTCGCCCGCAGCTCGAAACGATCAGGCGCCTGGATGAGCTCGCTGCAATCGCAGCACAGGCTGGAGCTGAAGAACGGCCGCCACGGCGAATTGCCGATCATCTATAATGTCTGCAACTTCGCCAAGCCGGCGGAAGGCAAGCCGGCGCTGCTGTCGCTCGATGATGCCCGCACGCTGTTCCACGAATTCGGCCATGCGCTGCACGGCATGCTTTCGAACGTCACCTATCCCTCGGTTGCGGGCACCGGCGTTTCGCGCGATTTCGTCGAGCTGCCGTCGCAGCTCTACGAGCACTGGCTGACCGTGCCCGCTATCCTGAAGTGCTATGCCGTGCATGTCGAAACCGGCGAGCCGATGCCGCAGGCCCTGCTCGACAAGGTGCTGGCAGCGCGCACCTTCAATGCCGGCTTCAATACCGTCGAGTTCACCTCGTCGGCGCTGGTCGACATGGCGTTTCACACCAGAACGACCGTCGAAGACCCGATGGCGGTGCAGGGCGAGGTGCTGGCCGAGATCGGTATGCCGAAGTCGATCGTCATGCGCCATGCGACGCCGCACTTCCAGCACATCTTCTCCGGCGGATATTCGGCCGGCTATTACTCCTACATGTGGTCGGAGGTTCTCGACGCCGACGCCTTTGCCGCCTTCGAGGAGACGGGAGACGCCTTCAACGGCGAGATGGCGCGCAAACTCAAGGATAATATCTATTCCGTCGGCGGTTCGGTCGATCCGGAAGACGCCTACAAGGCCTTCCGCGGCAAGCTGCCGAGCCCGGATGCGATGCTTGTCAAAAAGGGACTTTCGACCTTCGAGGAATTGACAGGCAGCGACGCCTAAGACAATTTGATGACACGCGATGATGCGGCGGGGCGACAGCCTTGCCGCAGCTTTTGCGCGTTCCCCCCTTTCGCAAACGCAAAAAAAACTGTATGGACGCCCCAAACTAATAGGCGCGCCCTCTAGAGCGTGCGCCCCAGCCTCAGAGATTTCACATATGGCACTTCGCAATATCGCGATCATCGCGCACGTTGACCATGGCAAAACGACCCTGGTGGATGAGCTTCTCAAGCAGTCCGGCTCGTTCCGCGAAAATCAGCGTGTCGCTGAACGCGTGATGGACTCGAACGATCTCGAAAAGGAACGCGGCATCACCATTCTCGCCAAGGCGACCTCGGTGGAATGGAAGGGTGTCCGCATCAACATCGTCGACACCCCCGGCCACGCCGACTTCGGCGGTGAAGTCGAGCGCATTCTCTCGATGGTGGATGGCGCGATCGTTCTCGTCGATGCGTCCGAAGGCCCGATGCCGCAGACCAAGTTCGTGGTCGGCAAGGCGCTGAAGGTCGGTCTTCGCCCAATCGTCGCGATCAACAAGATCGACCGTCCGGATGGCCGCCACGAAGAAGTCATCAACGAAGTCTTCGACCTCTTTGCAAACCTCGACGCGACCGACGAGCAGCTCGACTTCCCGATCCTCTACGGTTCGGGCCGCGACGGCTGGATGAACGTCAATCCGGAAGGTCCGAAGGATCAGGGTCTTACGCCGCTTCTCGACCTGGTGCTCAAGCATGTTCCGGAGCCGACCGTCCACGAAGGTCCGTTCACGATGATCGGCACGATCCTCGAGGCCAACCCCTTCCTCGGCCGCATCATCACCGGTCGTATCAATTCGGGTTCCATCAAGCCGAACCAGGCCGTGAAGGTTCTCCACGCAGACGGAAAGACGATCGAAACCGGCCGTATTTCCAAGATCCTCGCCTTCCGCGGCATCGAGCGCACGGCAATCGACGAAGCGCATCAGGGCGATATTATCGCGATTGCCGGCCTTTCCAAGGGCACGGTCGCCGACACCTTCTGCGATCCTTCGATCACAATACCGCTGCCGGCGCAGCCGATCGATCCGCCGACAGTCACCATGTCCTTCATCGTCAACGATAGCCCGCTGGCGGGCACCGAAGGCGACAAGGTGACGAGCCGCGTCATCCGCGACCGTCTCTTCAAGGAAGCGGAAGGCAACGTCGCCCTGAAGATCGAAGAAGCCGAAGGCAAGGATTCGTTCTACGTGTCCGGCCGCGGCGAACTTCAGCTCGCCGTTCTCATCGAAACCATGCGTCGCGAAGGCTTCGAGCTTGCCGTGTCGCGTCCGCGCGTCGTGATGCACAAGGATGAAAACGGCCAGCTTCTTGAGCCGGTCGAAGAAGTCGTCGTCGACGTCGACGAAGAACATTCCGGTGTCGTCGTGCAGAAGATGTCCGAGCGCAAGGCCGAAATGGTCGAGTTGCGTCCGTCGGGCGGCAACCGTCTCCGCCTGCGTTTCTACGCGCCGACCCGTGGCCTGATCGGCTACCAGTCGGAGCTGCTGACGGATACGCGCGGCACGGCGATCATGAACCGCCTGTTCCACGACTACCAGCCCTACAAGGGTGTGATCGGTGGCCGCGTCAACGGCGTGCTGCTCGCCAACGCTCCCGGCGAAGCCGTCGCCTATGCGATGTTCAACCTGGAAGATCGCGGCCCGATGATCATCGAGCCGGGCGAAAAGGTCTATGCCGGCATGATCATCGGCATCCATTCGCGCGACAACGACCTTGAAGTCAACGTCCTGAAGGGCAAGCAGCTCACCAACATCCGCGCCGCCGGCAAGGACGAAGCCGTGAAGCTGACGCCGCCGATCCGCATGACGCTTGATCGCGCGCTCTCCTGGATCCAGGATGACGAGCTGATGGAAGTGACACCGAAGAATATTCGTCTGCGCAAGATGTATCTCGACGCAAACGATCGCAAGCGTTTCGAAAAGACGAAGGCGGCGCTCTGAGCGCCATTCAAAGTGCTTCAGCGTCTTGGGTCTCTCGAAAAGAGGCGCGGCGCTGGAGAGAAATCCTTCAAAACCCCGGCCTTCGCGCCGGGGTTTTTTATTGTGCGCCGCGTCGATTCCATCTTGTGACAATCGTTAAAAAAGCGTTAACTTTTGATCGTCGTCCACATATCAAGTCTGTGGGCAATCGATCACAATGCCCCTGCGCATATGGTTAATTGCCCTCGGCGGGACCAGAGTAAACGTTATGAAGACGTTGTCGATCGATGTCCGGCGGGCCGAGCCGCAAGATGCCCGAGCCATATCGGAAACACACAGGCTTGCCTGGCAACACACCTATGCGGGCATCATTCCGCATCGCGCACTGACGCAGATGATCGAGCGGCGCGGCGAAAGCTGGTGGCGCAAGGCGACGCGCGGACCGGCGACGCTGCTGGTTCTCGATGTTGCCGGGACAGTCGCCGGCTATGCGACGCTCGGCCTCAACCGCGCCCGCGCTCTGCCGCAGGAAGGCGAGATTTACGAGCTTTATCTTCGGCCTGAGTATCAGGGCATCGGTCTTGGCAGGATGCTGTTCGGCGAGGCGCGCCGGCTCTTGAAGTCGCTCGGCTGCAACGGGCTGGTCGTCTGGTGCCTCGAGGATAACGAGACCGCCAGCCACTTCTACCGCAATCATGGCGGCGTCGATTTCTGCGAAGGCATGGAAAGTTTCGACCACAGGCAATTGAAGAAGATCGGCTTCATCTGGAGCTGAACGGCCATTCAAAGTGCCGCAACGTCCTTTGGCGTCTGAAAAGACGCGCGGCGTTGGAGTCGGCGTTCGCCTATCTCCTATTAGAAATTTTTGATGTGAATGTGGGTCGGTGCAGTCAAGCATTGGCGCTGCGCGATGTTGCGTTGCCACATGAAACTGATTATCTGGCTGCCAGCACATTCAACCTCGCGGGAGTTTCTTATGCGCATAGACGCCATTGCAATCGGTAATAATCCACCTGAAGACGTCAACGTTATCGTCGAGGTTCCGGTCGGCGGTCATCCCATCAAGTATGAGATGGACAAGGAAGCCGGCACGCTGGTGGTCGACCGTTTCCTCTATACGCCGATGACCTATCCGGGCAATTATGGTTTCGTGCCGCACACGCTGTCGGAAGACGGCGACCCGATCGACGTGCTGATCGCCAGCACCCGCCCGCTGGTTCCCGGCTGCGTCATCAATGTGCGCCCGATCGGCGTCCTGAAGATGGAAGACAATTCCGGCAAGGACGAGAAGATCATCGCCGTGCCGTCGCCGAAGCTGACGCTGCGCTATGAGAAGGTGAAGGACTACACCGATCTTCCCGAGATCACGCTGAAGCAGATCGAGCATTTCTTCGAGCACTACAAGGATCTGGAACCCGGCAAGTGGGTAAAGATCTTCGGCTGGGGCGATTCCAAGGAAGCCGGCGAACTCATCCTCGAAGCCGTCGAGCGCGCCAAGAACACGAAAGGCTGATTGTTCAGCCTAAAAATATCTCGAGCTTTTTTACCAAATCCTCCGGATCGCCGTCGATCCGGAGGATTTTTTTGCGCGCGGTCTCACCCGAGACGAGGCTGACGCTGGATTTGGGAATGCGCAGGGATTTTGCGATCAAAAGGATGAGCGCCTTGTTGGCCTTGCCTTTCTCGGGCACGGCAGTGACGCGTGCCTTCAGGAAAGCTTCACCCTCCCCGTCGGCCTCAACGCCGTCGAGAGCATCACGCCCGCCATTCGGCGTCAGCCGGACGGCGAGGCGAAGATGGTCACCGAAAAGGCTCCAGGGACGGCTCAAGCGACCAGCGGGTACAGCGTGGTCCAAAGCAGGGTGCGCAGGAAGAAGATGATCAGCAGCAGGATAATCGGCGAAATGTCGATGCCGCCAAGGTTCGGCAGCCGGCTGCGGATCGGCTTCAGCACCGGTTCGGTGACATTATAGAGGAATGTGCCGACCGAATTGACGAACTGATTGCTGGAATTGATAACATTGAAAGCATAGAGCCAGGAAAAAATGGCACTGGCAATCAGGATCCAGGTGTAAATATTCAAAGCCAAATCAATGGTTTGAAAAAGCGCAAACATCATCGTCTCCAATTCGTTGTTGACAGACATGTAGACATTGGCGACTAAACGGGCAAGTGCCGTGTGGAAACGCACGGTGAATCATGTTTAACGGGCGGCTTTGCAGCTCTTCCGGCGCCCGTCTCCTCGGAAAACCTCCATGTCGTTTTCGCCCACCGGAGACCGTTTTGCCGCGTTCCGGCATTCGTCCTACACGCGATTCTTCTTCGCGCGCTTCCTGCTTTCCTTCTCGCAGCAGATCGTCAGCGTCGCGGTCGGCTGGCAGATGTACGACCAGACGGGCAGCGCGATCTATCTCGGCTTGATCGGTCTCGTACAGTTCCTGCCGTCGCTGCTGCTCATCCTCGTCACCGGTTCGGTGGCCGACCGGTACAATCGCCGGGCGATCGCCGCCCTCTGCTCGCTGGTGAGCGCGCTCTGCACGCTGGCACTGCTTGTCATGACTTTGATGGGAAGCTTTACGCCGCTGCCTGTCTTCGCGGTGCTTTTGATCTTCGGCATCGAGCGCGCCTTCATGTCGCCGGCAGTGCAGTCGTTGGCGCCCAATCTCGTGCCGGAGGAGGCGCTCTCCAATGCGATCGCCTGGAATTCGTCGTCCTGGCAGCTCGCGGCAATCACCGGCCCGGTGCTCGGTGGCCTGCTCTACGGTGTCAGTGCGCCGACTGCCTATACGGTGGCGGTGATCTTTTCCGTGCTCGGTGCGGCCCTTCTCTATATGATCCCGAAACCGGTGCAGAAGACGACGGGCGAGACCAAGAGCTGGGCGATGATCCTCGGCGGCTTCAGTTTCATCCGCGCCGAAAAGGTGGTGCTCGGGGCGATCTCGCTCGATCTCTTCGCCGTGCTGCTCGGCGGGGCCACGGCGCTGATGCCGATTTTTGCGCGCGATATCCTCACCCTCGGTCCCTGGGGCCTCGGTCTGCTGCGCGCCGCACCGGGACTTGGCGCCATCGTCATGGCGATTTTCCTTGCCGCCTATCCGCTCAGACATCGCGCCGGCATCTACATGTTCATCGGCGTCGCCCTGTTCGGCATCGGAACGATCATCTTCGGCGTATCGACCAACACAGAGGTCTCGATCGCGGCGCTGGCGCTGATGGGAGCGGCCGACATGGTGTCGGTCTATGTGCGCGAGAGCCTGATTGCGCTCTGGACGCCGGATCAGTTGCGCGGCCGCGTCAATGCGGTCAACATGGTCTTCGTCGGCGCTTCGAACGAGCTTGGCGAATTCAGGGCGGGCACGATGGCAGCGCTCTTCGGCGCGGTGCCGGCGGTCGTCATCGGCGGGATCGGGACGCTTGTCGTGGCGGTGATCTGGGCGTCGAGTTTCCCCAAACTGCGTGGGATCGATACGCTCGACGCGCCCAGCGCATCGTCGGAATCGATTTGAGGAAGGCTACGCGCGAAGAGCGATAGAGGACGCCGCCTTCGCCGTCTTTCCCTCGAAGACGATGTCGAGAAATTCGGTCAGCCAGGCTTTCAGCGGCGCGTCGAACAGCATGCGGCCTTCGAGATGTTCGCGGCCCTGCTGGGCGTTCGGCAGGATGAAGCGATGGGCACCATGCACGACCCAGCGATGCATCATCACCCGGGTCAGTTCGGCATGGAACTGCAGCCCCCAGGCGTTGTCCTCGTAGCGGAAGGCCTGGTTCGGATAGGCATCGCCTTCGGCCAGCAGGTCGGCGCCGCGCGGCAGTTCGAAGCCCTCGCGGTGGAAATGATAGACCATCCTCGGCCAGTGCATCAGCAGGCGGCCCTTCTCGGTCGGGTGCAGCGGATACCAGCCGATCTCGGTCGAGCCATCGGCATTCGGCTGCACCTTGCCACCGAGATGATGCACCAGCATCTGCGCGCCGAGGCAGATGCCGAGGTAGGGGCGCTTTTCCCGGAGCGGAACGTTGATCCAGTCGATCTCCTTCTTGACGAAGTCATCGGGATCATTGGCGCTCATCGGCCCGCCGAAGACGACGGCGCCAGCATGGTCTTCAAGTGTTGTCGGAAGCGGCTGGCCCAGAACCGGGCGGCGGATATCGAGGCGGTAGCCCTTTTCGACGAGCAATTCGCCGACGCGGCCGGGGCTCGACCGTTCCTGATGCAGGACGATGAGGATCGGGCGGCCGTCGCGGTTCGGGTTTTGCTCAGTCGGTATCATCTTGCGCAACCTGGACGTCTGTCACCCTGGCGGCGGCCTCCTGCCGCTTCTGGATGCGCTCGCGCGAGGAGACGCCGAGCAGATCGGCGATACGCCAGATCACATGGTCTTCCATCTCGCTGCGTTCGCCATCGGCATAGACGATGTCCCAGAGGACGCCGATCAGTTCGAGGCGTTGCTCGGTATTGAGATGACGTTTCAGGTCGGCGGTAAATCGATAATAGTCGACGGCGGAGCTTTCGGCCTCGAGGCCGGCGGCCATCAGAGCATCGAGCTGCTTGCCGTCGAGCGCATACTGCTCCTTCAGGAGCTTGCGCAGCCGTTTCTTCTCGCTGGCTTTGATCTGGCCGTCGGCCTCCATGACCTGCATGCAGAGCGCTGCCACTGCGATGCGCGGATCATCAGGGGCAAAACCCTTCTTCGGGTGGTCGGCGGTGAGATTCTGGAAGAATGCCTGAAAGCGTTCGAACATACGGTTTTCGTTCCATTTCAAAAAAGGCGGAGCCGTGTCTTGGGTTCCGGTTCCACCCTGGGATCGCGAACACCGGGATCATCCGGCAGTCCGCCAAAGAAAGGTTTTGCCTCGCTTGACGCCGGCGCTTTATCGCTCACGGCCGGTTCGGCGGGTTTCGGTTTTGCCGATGTCGGTGCTGGTGCCGGCGTGGGGCGCACAGCCTCGGCAATCGTCGCGGCGCGTTCCAGCTCGATGATGCGATGGTCGTTGACCGGGCTTTCCGGCCTGACGTCACGCAGCGGCGGCAATGTCTTCAAAGCTGTTTCGATCGAGGCCGGCGCCGAACCGTCTTCGAGCGCACCCTCGATCTGGCCGAAGGGCGCCTTCCATTCGAAGGCGTCCAGACGGCCCGTCACCGGCGATACCGGCAGCCACTTGTCGGATACGAAGCCGTCTGCCACCCAGGCCGGGTCGCGCGGCGCCTTGAGCGCCTGGGCCAGCCAATGGCGCACGCGGCCCTGGTCTCCGGTCTCGGCTTCTTCGATGTCGGCCAGCAGCAGGTAGGCGGCTTCGCGCGGCTGCATGCGCGCCGCTGCTTCCGCCTTGGCGCGAGCCTTGGCGAATTCCTGCGCGTCGAGGGCTGCCTGGGCGACGACGAGAAGGGATTCGACGTTGTTCGGGCGCTGCCCTTCCAGCCGCTCGGCGCGCTTCAGCCGGTCGAGCGTGGAATCGCCGCTGCGGGCCCTCACATAGGCTTGGCCGATCTCAGGATGAGGTGCTGATTTCCATGCCTGTTCGAGGATCGAGGCGGCCTTGCGCACGCCGCCTTCGCGAAACAGCGCCTTTGCGGCAATGAGGGCCGCCGGAATGAAATCGGCGGCAAGCTTCAGCGCCTGCAGGGCGTCGTCGCGGGCGCCCGTTGGGTTGCTTTCCAGCTTCTCGCCGGCCCGCGCTGTCAGGAGGACGGCGTGCAAACGGTTGGCTTCGGCCTTTTCGACGACACGGGCGGCCCTTTGCTGTTCGAGCAGGCGAATCGCATCATCCCAGCGGCCGGCCTGGCTGCGATATTCGAGCGTCGCCTGTGCGGCCCAAGGCAGATAGGGCGCGTTGTCGGCGGCCTTTTCGGCATATTGGCGGGCGGCCTCGTTGGCCCCGAGACGGCGGGCTTCCAGATAGAGGCCACGCAGACCGAGTTCGCGCGTCTCCGGATCGTTGGCCATGGCCTCGAACTTGGCGCGCGCCTCATCATGGCGGCCTTCAATCAGGGCGGCCTGGGCCTCGAGCAGGTTGATCAGTGGTTCCTGATCGGCCCGGATCAGGCCGCGCGAGCGGGCGGCCATCTTGCGGGCAAGCAGCGCATTGCCGGCGCCGGCGGCGATCAGGCCGGTCGACAGCGCCTGATAACCGCGGTCCCGCTTGCGGGCGCGGAAATAACGCGTCACCGAATGCGGCGATGTCCAGACCAGGCGGACGAACCACCAGGCGATCATCACGGCGGCAATGAGAGCGATGATCGCGCTGGCGGCGACGATCAGCTTCGTCTGGTAGATCTGGCCCTCCCAGATCAGCGAGAGGTCGCCGGGACGATCGGCGAGCCAGGAGAAGCCATAGGCGAGAAGCAACACGAAGAGGGCGAAGACGACAAGGCGGATCAGCATGGTCTCATCCCTCCTTGCCGGTGCCCGAGACCGCTTTCGACAGCGCCCCGCCGACCAGTTCCTCGACGCGGATGCGTGCTTCGAGCGATTGCTTGAAAGCGGCGGACGCCTGTTTGCCGGAAGCGGGCAGGTTATTCCATTCGGCGGAGGCGCCGGGGAGGTCGCCGCTCTTCACCTTCTCCTCCATGCGGGCGGCAATGGCTTCGACGCTTTCGCCCTCGATATTGCCGACGGGACGGACGCTCACCAGCGATTTGGCGCTCGACATCAGCCGGTCCGACCAGCTCTGGTTCGGATCCGGCTGGTTGACGGCTTCGACGATCGCGGTGGCGACATCGGGAACCTCGCCCACCAGTTCGGCGCGTGAGGGAATGCCGGTCTCGGCGAAGGCTCGGAGGTCGGCGACGGCTGGATCGTCGGGCGCGACGCCGGCGAAGGTGTCGAGTTCGGCCAGGAACGGGCCACCACGATCGATCGCCGCCTTCAGGGCGGCAGCGGCGATCGCCCGGGCAACGGCGACGTCCTCGCGCGGCTCGTTCAGCTTCTTTTCGGCCTCCTCGAGGCGCTTGGCGATATCGGCGCCGTCCGTCGTTTGCTGCTCGGAAGACTGGGCAAGCGTCGAGCGCAACTGGTCGACCTGACCGGTCAGTTCTGCAATCTTCTGGTTGAGTGCCTCGACGTTAGCAGAATCGGCCGGTGCGGCGACTGCGGGGACCTTTGCAGCCGTTTCCAGCGCAGCGACTCGTTTCTCAAGCTCGCCGTCATCCGCACTCGCCGGATTGGCTGCAAGGTTGGCGACGGCCTGTTTCAGGCCGTCGATCTCGCCGGAAAGATTGGCAGTCTCCGGCGAGGTTGTCTGCGGCGCGGAGGAGCCTGGGAGGTAACCCGCATACTGGATGGCGCCGGCGCCAAGCAGCGCCACGAGGCCGCCGAAGATGCCGGCGGCAATCAGGCCGGAGGTGCCGGCGCTCTTCGGCGCGGGCTGTTCAGGAGGAGGGGTGAAGGAAGGTTCTGGAGCTGCCGGTTCCTCCTCCGGCGCATCCATCACAGGCTTCTCTTCATGTTCGGCATGCGACGCAGTCTCGGTTTCGGGCGCCAGGCCGACATCGGCGGTAGTGCTGTCGGCATCGCCGGTTTCATTGTCTACCGGTTTTTCGGTATCGGCTGCAGCGGCGAATTCCTGTGCATCGAGGTCGATCGTGACCGGTTCGTCGGCGCTCTTCGAATGGCGTGGCGGGTTTCCCGATACCATGAGGTCCTCTTTATCCTGCATTGCAACGAAACTAGACAGTGATGCCAGTTAAGGGAAGAGGTTAGATCAAATTTGGGCGGTTAGAGCCTTCAAAGGAGCGACAAAAGGCTTTTCTCATCCGGCATCGGCGAAATCACTACGTTTTTTCGGAGTGCCGCCGGAACGCCCTCCGCCACCGCCTCGCTGAGGCAGAAAAGGCGGATTTCGCTGTGTTCCGGCACAGCGGATCGCAGTTCCCGCACGCGAAAGAAATCCTCGGCCGTCTGCCGGGAATAAAAGAGAATGGCGTCAGGGCCAGACCTTGAGAAAATCGCTTCGATCTCGGCCGAGCCGGGAACGATCGGCTGCATGCGATAGCATTCGGCGACGGAAAAGCGGATGCCGAGTTCGCGCAAACCTGATTCGAAAGTTTCGGCGCGGGGCCAGCCGGCAAGATAGAGCAACCCGTCGGCGCCCCGCGCCGCGACGAGATCGGCGAGATCGCCGCCGTTGCCCTGGGATGAGGCGACCGATCGGAAGCCCAGGCTGCGTGCCTCTTCCGCCGTCGTTTCGCCGACCGCAAAAAGCGGACGGGCAAGATGCGGATGAAGTTGCTCGCCGAGCGCGGAAAGGACCCTGATGGCTTCGGCGCTGGTCACCGCGATTGCGCCGCTGGTGGTTGCAAGCGCGTCCGCGGCGGCATCGCTGTCGTGCAGCGGCTGACGCAGCGGCAGCAGCAGCGGCTCGTGGCCCATATCGCGCAGACGTTGTGCGGTTCTCGTCGCCGAATGCGCAGGTCGAGTGACGAGCACACGCATGGCCGCTTCAGTGCCAGTCGTCGAAAAAGGCGCTGCCGGCCCTGGCGCGCACGTCTTGGCCGGCGCGAGTGCCGAGTGCTGCCGCATCGCGGCGGTGGCCGTCGGTCGTCACCGCATGCTGGCTGCGGCCGTCGGGGGTGATGATGAGGCCGGAGAACCGGATCAGGTCGCCTTCGCAGACGGCATAACCGCCGATCGGCGTGCGGCAGGAGCCGTCGAGTGCGGCGAGGAAGGCGCGTTCGCAGGAGACGGTGTCGAAGGTCGTGATATCGTTGACCGGCGCCAGCAGATCGTCGATCCTGGCATCGCCGATGCGGCTTTCGATGCAGATCGCTCCCTGCGCCGGCGCCGGCGGGAAGGTGTCGGGGTCGAGGATATCGGTCAGTACGTCGACCTTGCCGAGGCGTTTCAGGCCGGCAAGCGCCAGCAGGGTCGCATCCACCTCGCCCTCTTCGAGCTTGCGCAGGCGCGTTTCGACCAGGCCGCGGAAGGTGACGACGTTGATATCCGGCCGCATGCGGCGGATCAGCGCCTGGCGGCGGAGCGAGGATGAACCGACGGTAGCGCCATGCGGCAGGTCGATCAGTTTGCGTGCGGTGCGGCCGATGACGGCGTCGCGGATATCCTCACGCGGCAGGTAGGCGGAGAGATAAAGCCCCTCGGGCAGCTTCGTCGCCATGTCCTTGGCGGAATGCACGGCGAAATCGAGTTCGCCGGCGGCAAGCTTCTGTTCGAGCTCTTCGGTGAACAGGCCCTTGCCGCCGATCTCGGCCAGCGACCGGTCGGTGATGCGGTCGCCCTTGGTCGTCAGCACGACGATCTCGAACATCTCCTCGGGCAGATGATGCGCCGCCATCAGCCTGTCGCGGGCCTCATGCGCCTGGGCAAGCGCCAGCGGGCTGCCCCGCGTGCCGATCCGGAAAGGTTTTGTTTGCATCCGTTCTATTCCGTTGTTACCGGAGTTCTCGTAAACGGGTTTCCATCCCATCGCAATCAACGAACAGGCTTCATGGTTCCCTTTCTGCGCATCCTTGGAATCGAAACGAGCTGCGACGAGACCGCCGCCGCGGTCGTCGAGCGCGATGCGGAGGGGCATTCCAACGTGCTGTCGGACGTGGTGCTTTCCCAGCTCGACGAGCATAGCGCCTATGGCGGCGTGGTGCCAGAGATCGCCGCACGCGCCCATGTCGAAGCGTTGGACGAGCTGATCGAGGAAGCGCTGAAGCGCGCCAATGTGTCGCTCAACGATGTCGACGCCATCGCCGCCACTTCGGGGCCGGGGCTGATCGGCGGGCTGCTGGTGGGGCTGATGACCGGCAAGGCGATCGCCAGAGCCGCCGGCAAGCCGCTCTATGCGATCAACCATCTCGAAGGCCATGCGCTGACGGCGCGGCTGACGGACGGGCTTTCCTTTCCCTATCTGATGCTGCTTGTCTCCGGCGGTCATACCCAGCTCATCCTGGTGCGTGGTGTCGGGCAGTACGAACGCTGGGGCACGACAATCGACGATGCGCTCGGCGAAGCCTTCGACAAGACGGCAAAGCTGCTCGGCCTGCCCTATCCCGGCGGCCCGGCGGTGGAGCGGATGGCGCAGGCCGGCAATCCCGATCGCTTCGACTTTCCGCGGCCGCTGGTCGGCGAGGCAAGGCTCGACTTCTCTTTCTCCGGCCTGAAGACGGCGGTGCGGCAGGCGGCGCAGGATATCGCGCCGCTCAGCGATCAGGATGTGGCGGATATCTGCGCCTCGTTCCAGAAGGCGGTTTCGCGGACGCTGAAGGACCGTATCGGCCGCGGCCTGCAGCGGTTCAAGACGGAATTTCCGGCGACATTCCCTGCTACAGGCCCAGCGACTGGCGAAAAGCCGGCGCTCGTCGTTGCCGGCGGTGTCGCCGCCAATCTCGAACTGCGCGGCACGCTGCAGGCGTTGTGCGACAAGAACGGCTTCCGCTTCGTCGCACCGCCGCTCAGGCTCTGCACCGATAATGCCGTGATGATCGCCTGGGCGGGACTGGAGCGGATGGCGACCGGCGCCGCGCCGGATGCGCTCGACGTACAGCCGCGCTCGCGCTGGCCGCTCGATTCCAATGCGGAAACGCTGATCGGTTTCGGAAAACGAGGAGCCAAGGCATGAGCGAAACCATCGCCGTCGTCGGATCGGGGGCTTTCGGCACGGCGCTTGCCGCCGTCATCGCGCTTGCCGGCCGCAGCGCCGTGACACTCGTCGGGCGTGATCCGTCGCTGATTGCCGATCTGAAGGCCGAACGGCTGCACGATGCGGTGCTGCCCGGCATTCTGCTGCCCGATACGCTGGAATTTTCCGCCGAGGCGGATGCAATCACTGGTGCCTCCATCGTGCTTTTTGCGATGCCGTCGCAGGCGCAGGCCGATGCGGCGCGGCAATACGGACCCTATCTTTCCAGGGATGCTGCCGTCGTTACCTGTGCCAAGGGTATCGAACGGACGACAGGCAATCTTCTGACCGACATGCTGGAACGGGAACTGCCGGACCATCCGATCGCTGTGCTTTCCGGTCCGGGCTTTGCCGCCGATATCGCCAAGGGCCTGCCGACGGCGATGGCGATTGCGGCAGCTGACATGGAGACCGCGGAGCGGCTCGCTCAGGCCATATCAGGCCGGACCTTCCGGCTCTACGCCTCCAACGACCGGATCGGCGTGCAGCTCGGCGGCGCGCTGAAGAATGTGCTGGCGATCGCCTGCGGCATCGTCGAAGGCCGTGGCATCGGTGAGTCCGCGCGTGCAGCGCTGATTGCACGCGGTCTTGCCGAGATGTCGCGTTTCGTCGTCGCCAAGGGCGGGCAGGCGGATACGGTGCGCGGGCTTTCCGGCCTCGGCGATCTGGTGCTGACGGCTACGAGCCATCAATCGCGAAACCTGCGCTTCGGCATCGCACTCGGGCGCGGCGAAAAGACCGATCCCCTGCAGGGTGCGCTGGTGGAAGGCGCGTTTGCCGCCTCCGTCGCCTCGCGGCTTGCGGCGGAATTGAAGGTCCGCATGCCGATCACCGATGCCGTTTCCGCCATCATCGACGGCAGGCTCGATATATCAGAGGCGATAGAGCAACTGATGACGCGTCCGATCACCACCGAATAGGAGACAGACATGCTTTTCGCCCTTCTCTGCAAGGACAAACCGGGACATCTGAACGTGCGCCTGGATACGCGTCCGACGCATATCGAGCATCTGAACAAGCTGAATGCCGAGGGCACGCTGAAGATCGCCGGCCCGTTTCTCGATGACGACGGCAAGCCCTGCGGCAGCCTGATCATCGTCGAAGCGGAATCGAAAGAGGCGGCGCGTGCGCTTGCCGACGCCGATCCCTATGCCAAGGCCGGACTATTCGAAAGCGTCGACGTCAAGGCCTATAACTGGGTCTTCAACAAACCGGAGGCGTGAGCATGGCGCACTGGCTCTATAAATCCGAACCCGCCTCCTGGTCCTGGGAGCAGCAGAAGGCTGCCGGCGAAAAGGGCACGGAATGGACCGGCGTCCGCAACTATCTGGCGCGCAACAACATGCGGGCGATGCAGATCGGCGACAAAGGGTTCTTCTATCATTCCAATGACGGGCTGGAGATCGTCGGCATCGTCGAAGTCTGCGCCCTGTCGCATCCCGATTCTTCCGCCAAGGGCGATCCGAAGTGGGATTGCGTCGATATCCGCGCCGTCATGGACGTGCCGAAGCCGGTGACGCTGAAGGATGTCAAGGCGAGCGAGAAGCTCGCCAAGATGGCGCTCGTCACCTCGATGCGGCTTTCGGTGCAGCCGGTGACCGAGGAGGAATATCTCGAAGTCTGCCGGATGGGTGGATTGGACAATCCGCCGCGTTGAAGACTGATCCGCAAGCTTTTATCCGCGCCAACACCAGCCTGATGCCGCCACCGCATGTGCCGGAGATTTCGCTCTATCTGTCGAGTGAGGCGCATGAACTCTGGCTGAAGACGGAGGAGGAGCTGGAGACGATCGGCCTGCCGCCGCCCTTCTGGGCTTTTGCCTGGGCGGGCGGCCAGGGACTGGCGCGCTACGTTCTCGATCATCCGGAAGCGGTGCGCGGCAAGCGCGTGCTTGATTTCGCCAGCGGTTCCGGCCTTGTCGGCATTGCGGCTGTGATGGCCGGTGCCCGGGAGGTCATGGCTAGCGATATCGATCCCTGGGCGGAGACGGCAGTCCGGCTGAATGCCGAGGCCAATCACGTTTCACTCGGATTTACCGGCGCCGATCTGATCGGGCAGGCCGTCGATGCGGATATCGTGCTTGCCGGCGACGTCTTCTACGACCGCGCTTTCGCCGATGCGCTCGTTCCCTGGTTCGCCAAGCTCGCGGCCGACGGGAAGCGGGTGCTGGTCGGCGATCCCGGACGCAGCTACCTGCCGAGAGATCGGCTGGAATTCTGCGCGGTTTATGAAGTGCCGGTAACGCGGGCGCTGGAGGACAGCGAAATCAAAAAGACGACGGTGTGGCGCTTCGCTTCCTAGATCAAAAATGAGAGCCTGATGTCCCAGGCCATTCAGGGGGAACTAAAGCGGCCGTCGCTTCGCCGCCCGCTGCTCAAGCGACTGCTCAAGCCGACCCTCGATATCCAAAATGTTCCCGACGAACTTAACCTGACATCACCGCGCTGGCTTATGACGGGATAGCGTGCATATTCACACGGGCTATCCGCAGAGCGTTGATCAACGGGGGAACTTATGACGATCTACGACGAGCTTCGCAAAGCGCCGTTCAACCTCGACGACGCTGCGATATCCTGGATCCGCGATGTCTATGCCTCGCTCGATCTCGATGACAAGATCGGCCAACTCTTCACCTTGATCATGATCGGGACGGATGAGGAGGATTTCAAGCGCATTGCTTCACTAAGGCCGGGCGGCGTAACCCGCTTCTTCACGGCTGACCTCGAGCTCGAGCGGCGGGTCATCTCTGACCTCGTGGCCAAGAGCAAAGTCCCGCCCATCATCAGCGCAGACCTTGAAGGCAGCCGTCATTCCTTCGCTTTCGGCACTCCGGTGCTGGGCCAACTTGGCCTTGCCGCCGTCGATGACGTTCAGGCGACCGAGAAAAGCTCGGAAATCCTGGCACGCGAGGGCCGCGCGATGGGCGTGCGCTGGTCCTTCACGCCAGTCATCGATATAAATAACGCGTTCCGATCGCCGATTGTCGGTACGCGCTCATACGGCTCCGATGTCAACAAGATTGAGCGGCACGCGGTTGCCCATGTTCACGGTCTCCAACGAAATGGCGTTGCCGCCACCGCAAAGCACTGGCCGGGCGAGGGATATGACGACCGCGATCAGCACCTCGTTACGACGACCAATCCGTTTTCCATGGACGAGTGGAAGGAAACCTTCGGTCGGCTCTATGGAACGTTGATCGCCGAAGGCGTGTTGGCAATAATGAGCGGGCATATTTCCCTTCCGGCCTATGTTCGATCGAAGATGCCAGATGCCGGGCTTGAGGCCTTCCGACCGGCCTCGGTTTCCCGGTTGCTGAACGTTGATCTTCTCCGAGACGAACTCGGCTTCAATGGCATCATCGTCTCTGATGCGACACCCATGGGAGGGCTGTCCGCCTGGGGCCACCACCTCGATACGCTGCCTGATATCATCGCAAATGGCTGCGACATGATCCTCTTCAGCGATGCACCTGAGGAGGATATGGCGGCGGTCAAGGCTGCCGTCGAAGATGGGCGAATTGCTCAGGAGCGACTTGAGGAAGCGGTTCTTCGCGTGCTGGCGCTCAAGGCGCATCTCAAACTTTTTCAACCGTCAGATGTCCTCCCCGATGCGGCGGAAGTGCGCCACCTGCTTGCGCATCCAGACAGTGTCGCTGCATCAAGGGAATACATCGGTCGCTCGCCTACGCTTGTGAAGGACGTCAATGGTATCTTTCCGCTCGATCCGGCGAAAACAAAGCGCGTGCTGCTGGTCGATGGAGGCATCATTCATCCGCTCATGCCGCAGCCACCGGAATTCTTGCTACCCGCGCTGTTGCGGAAGGAAGGTTTCGAAGTCACGATCGACCGACCGGACATCGTGCCGACCCCCGACGACTTCGACCTCGTCCTCTACGCGCTAGGCGACGAGTCGCTGCTCGTACGAGGCCGGATATTCGTCGACTGGCATAGGATGGGTGGTGGGGGCCTTTTCAAGGCCATGTACCGACCCTGGACGAATATTCCCTCCGTAATGATCTCATTTGGGCATCCCTATCACCTTTACGATGCGCCGCGCGTACCGGCCTATATCAATGCGTACTCCACCATGGACAGTGTCCAGGAAGCCGTCGTTGATTGTATGCTTGGCCGCAAGCCCTTCCTCGGCACCAACCCGGTAGACCCTTTCTGTGGCCTTGAAGATGCGCGCTATTGAAGTCGTGGGGAGCAGAGGCTGCCCGCCTATGGGAACGGGGCAACAGGCGCGTTCCGTTCATTCCGCATCCGTAGAAATGACGCCACCTCGACGGGAATAGCACCGCCTTACCTGCTCGACAGGCGTATCACAGCGTCATTGCGCATCACCACCTCGATATGGGCGCAGAATGCTGAGAGACGGACGAGGAGGAATGGGCGGCGAAGCCATGAGCCTCTGTAGAAAAGACATCTTGCGCGTTTTTGGCTGCTTCTGCGATGGAGGCAGTTCTTGCGCCGCTCTTTTCGCAAGTTCGAAGTCAAAATCAAAAGACATTTCGGGCCTCGTCCACCATCTGGAAATCTTGAAGAAAATCTCGAAGACTAGAATGCAGGAAACGTGCCAACCGCCGCGTTGGGCGGTGCTGGCACGCCGGCGTCAACCCTGTCGCCTCGCGCTATTGCGCCTAGAGCATGATGCCGAAAAGTGTGAGCGGTTTTCGGACGACATCATGCTCTAACTCTTTAATTTAGAATAGGATTCAGATTTTAGGCCGACCCGGCCTAAAATCATCCTGCTCTAGGATACGGCCTCAAATCGAATGGATTGCGCGCCTTCCCACAGCGTGAGGCGCCCTATTTCGGCGAGTTGGTCGAGATTGGATGTGATTGTGATGAAATGATTGCCAGCCAGTTGGCCCATTTTCGATGAAAAATCGACGCCTCCGTAGGCAAGCAGGATTTCCGTTTCGCTGATGCCTCCCGGATAAAGGATGATATGACCGGGGGCCGGATGGCTTGTATGGTTCTCATAACCGACGCCGAAATCATGGTCGCCAAGCGGGATCCAAACGCCCTCGCCAGACCAGCGAACGTGCACGATTTTACCATCGAACGGCATCTGCTTGATGAATGCTTCACAGGTTTTGGGCGCTTTGGCAGTTTCCAGGACAGCGTCGAAGATGAATGGCCCTGCTGTAATTTTCAGTTTCATGATGTCGCTCTTGTTAGATTTGACTGCTTGTTGATTTGTCTCGCCGCGGCTTTCCGATATTGCCCGTGGCCCTTAGTACCCACCAGGACGCCGTTTTCGACGACAGGCTTTCCGGCGACAATTGTCGTTATCGGCCAGCCGGTGATCTCGATCCCCTCGTAGGGCGAATAGTCTGCGCCATCATGCAGGTCCGCATGACGGATGGTCCGTTCGATGGCTGGATCCCAGATCGCGATGTCCGCATCCGCCCCCACGGCAATCGTTCCCTTTTGTGGATAGAGGCCATAGGTCTTTGCATGGTTCGTCGAAGTCAGGGCGACAAAGCGCGGCAGATCGATGCGTCCGGCCATGAACCCTTGCGAAAACAGGATGGGAAGGCGGGTTTCGACGCCTGGAATGCCATTGGGAATGTGCCTGAAATTCGTGCGGCCTTTGGGATTAAGCTTCCCGTGCTGGTCATCGTAGCGGAATGGACAATGATCGGATGAAAAGAGTTCGAATGCCCCGGTCTCGATGCCGCGCCAGCATTCTTTCTGGGCATCTTCATCCCGCGGCGGCGGAGAGCAGACAAGTTTTGCACCCTCCCAATCCATGCCGTCGAGGTCCTTGGCGGTGAGCGTCAGATATTGCGGGCAGGTTTCCCCAACGACCTTGACACCTCTCGTCCTTGCGCGAGCGATCTCTTCCATCGCCTCGCCGTTCGAGACATGCACAATGACAATGGGAACGTCGACGATTTCGGCGAGCGTCAGGGCGCGGTGCGTGGCTTCACGCTCGACAGCGACCGGACGGGTAGAGGCATGAGCGCGTGGGGCAACGTCGCCGGCCAGCTCGTGCTTTTCGATCAGGAACTTGATTGCGTCCTCGTTTTCACAATGGACCATGACGGTGGCGCCCGTCCGTCGCGCCACATCGAGCGTCTTCAGTATCTGCGCGTCATCGAGGCGCAGGCTCTCATAGGTCATGAAGACCTTCAGCGACGGATAGCCGTCGGCCACAAGCGCTGGCAACTCCTGGCCCAGCACGGCGTCGCTCGGGTCGGATATGATCAGATGAAAACTGACGTCGGTATAACACTGGCCCTCTGCGAGCGCATGATAGGCCGTCAGCACCTCTCGCAGCGACTTGCCCTTTTCCTGAAGGCAGAACGGCATGATGGTGGTATTGCCGCCGAACACCGCCGACAGCGTTCCGCTCTCGAAGTCGTCTGCCATCTCGATCCCGTCGCCGGAAGGCTGGGAGATATGGACATGGCTGTCGATGCCGCCTGGAAGGACATATTTGCCCAAGGCGTCGATCGTGCGCGCAGCACCCGACAGGCTCTGCCCGATCTGGACAATCTTGCCGTCTTTAATGCCGATATCCGCCTGGAAAACATCCGCAGCAGTCGCCACCGTGCCGTTCTGAATGATGAGATCGTAGTTGCTCACAAGCTTGACCTTCAGTGTTGCAGGATTTTGCCAAGGAAAGCTTCGGTCCGCGGATTGTGTTTTCCCGCGAAAAACTCCTCGCTCGGACGATCCTCGACGATCTCGCCCTGATCGATGAAAATCACGCGGGTCGCCACCCGGCGGGCAAATCCCATCTCATGGGTGACGACCATCATCGTCATGCCGTCCTTTGCCAGTCCGGTCATGACGTCGAGCACTTCGGAAATCATCTCTGGATCAAGCGCGGATGTCGGCTCGTCGAAGAGCATGGCGAGCGGATCCATCGCCAGCGCCCGCGCAATGGCCACGCGCTGCTGCTGCCCGCCGGAAAGTTGGCTGGGATATTTTTTCGCATGGTCGGTCAGCCCGACGCGATCAAGAAGCGCCATGGCCTTTGCGTGGGCCGCCGTTTCGCTGCGGCCAATGACAATCTTCTGCGCCAGCATGATATTGCCGATGATCGTCAGATGCGGAAACAATTCGAAGTTCTGGAAGACCATCCCTACCCGTGTGCGAAGGTTCGGCAGGTCGGTCTTCGGGTCGCCGACTTCGATACCATGGACCCGGATCGAACCCTCCTGAAACTGCTCGAGCCCGTTGACGCATTTGATCAACGTCGATTTGCCCGACCCCGAGGGACCGCAGACAACCACGACCTCACCGCGCTCGACGTTCACCGAGCAGTTCCTAAGGACAGCGAACTGACCGTAATATTTGGTAACGCCAGTGATCTCAATCATGCCCGGCCTTTCTGGAAACGCGAGATGGAAAAGGGTTGCAAGGCTCTATCGGTCTCACGACCGAGAACGAGCCGAGATGTCAACTGGCCGACGATCGGGCCGAGCGTATAACCGTTTGAAGTGACGGCATTGAAGAACCCAGGCATTGACGGATGTTCGCCGAGGATCGGCGCGCCGTCGATGTTGATATTCATCGCCGCCCAGCTTCGGATGACGTGAAGTTTGCGCAGAGCGGGAACGACGTGCTGGGCAACCCAAAGGTTCCCCTCAAGGCTCGACAGCAGCGGGCGCGGATGTTGATGGACGGGATCGAGGCCTGCGGTCCAGCCGCCGCCGATGATGAAGTTCCCGTTTGCCGCCTGCTTCAGTGTCAAATGGCGGTCGGCATGGGCGACGAGACACGAGATCAAAGGCGCTGCGGCCTCGGTAACCACCATCTGCAGCGGAGCTCCAAATACCGGCACGTCGACACCGAGCATCGCGCCGATCCTCGAAGCGAAGGCTCCGGCTGCATTGACGATCCGTTTTGTCCGCAAGATGCCCCTCGACGTCTTGACCTCGAACCCGTCGTCCGAGGTCCTTATTCCGGTGACCTCGCAATTTTCGAAGACTTGAGCGCCGTCTCGCCGCGCCGCCTCCAATATATATTGCGTGGCGACGAGAGGATTGATCTTGCCCTCCTCAGAGCAGTAGGCAGCGCCGACGAAGTGAGAAGACAGAGCAGGCTCCAGGGAGCGCAGTTCCTCTTGCCCGATCAAGCGGCAATCGATCCCGGCCGCGCACTCCACCCCGACCTTTTCCGCCAGAAAACGCATGTGGTCATCGGTTTCGGCCACCATGAGGCCGCCTGTGACCTTCATCTCGAAATCCTGTCCGAGATCGCTTTGCAGCGCCGCCCAAAGAGCGATTGAATCGCGCTGGAGGGGAAGTGTTTGTGCGGCCGCTCCGCCGCCACCTTCGGCACGGGCACCATGGTCGAAGGAAAGCAACTGGGCATGAAGGCTTCCTGCATTCCCTCCTGATGCCAGCGAGTTCGCAAAAGCGCGCTCCACGACCGTAACGTCCTCGCCTTCCCGGGCAAGGAAAAGCGCCGTCGAAAGGCCCGCAATGCCGGCGCCGATTACCAGCGTGGACGTTTCCGCCACCGGCAAAGCTTGAGGGCTCGCCACTGGGGGCTTTTCCGGCAAAAGTGCGCGCTTGTGGCCGCCCCATTCCGGCTTTTCGACCGCAAGAGCCGCCAGCGGAATAGGTCGAAGGGGCATTTGCGGCGCCAGAAAACCGCTTGTTTCGCCCTTGAGGTGCCGTTCTTTCACGACGTCAGCGATCGCTTTGCCGCAGTAGCGGCTCTGGCATCGCCCCATGCCTGCACGCGACAGGCGCTTTAATGTCGAAACGTCCTGCGCACTATTTGCGCTGAGCGTCCTCAAGACACCGTAAGTCACGCCTTCGCAACGGCAGATCAATGCATCATCTGGCGGAAATGCCGTCTTTGTCTTTGCATCGTCCTTCGGCGCAAAGACCTGCCAAAGCGCCCCTTGAAACCATCTATGGCGGGCAAGCCTTTTCACTGCGCTTTCGTCGGCTTGGACAAGGAGGCCCAGTTTTCGCGCAATCGCGGCGGCGGCGATCTGCCCTTCTGCCATCGCAACATGCGCACCGCCGAAACGCGCCGCTTCACCGACAATATGCACGTTTGCAAGCGTTGTCTGACCGTCGAGATCTCGCATTGCCCGCAGATCGCCGCCGACGACCTCATGGCCGCATCCGAGTAGCCGCGACAGCTCATTGGAGGATGTGAAATTGCCGCCAATGAGGACCGCGTCGGCATCGAGATTGGTCTCGCCGCCGGGTCCGGCGAAAGTGACGCTCTCCACACGCTGCGACCCGTTGATCGAGGTGAGTACGCTATTCCAGCCTATCTTGACGCCCCTGGACCTCAGCGTCGATATCTGGCGCAGTCCGTGACGGGCGAGAGCGGGATCCGTTGTCAGGAGGCCGAGGGCTGCCAGCGGCCGAGACCAGGGTGGCGGTGCTGCTTCCAGCAAAGCGACTATGGAGGCTCCTGCCTTTCGAAGTTCGTTTGCGACCTGCATATTCAAAGGACCGTTTCCGGCGATAACGATCCTTCGGCCGGGCACGGTTCCGTAGCTCCTCAGCAACGTCTGGGCGGCCCCTGTTGTCATCGCACCAGGAAGTGTCCAACCCCTCACCGGCGTTGGGCGTTCGTAGGCCCCCGTCGCGATGATGAGTATTTTCGGCTTGCAGTAAAACGCATGGCCGGACCCATAGCAGGCGACAATAAGCGAACTGTCGTCGTCACGTGCGGCACCCCACACCACTGTAGCGGTTAGAAATGTCACGCCGTGGTCGCGCGCTTGCCCTATGAGCGCTGCGCCGGATAAAGCCTGCTCGTCGCCACTCAATTGCTCGGCGGCGCTCCGTGTCGAGGGTTGTTTGAAATACTGCCCGCCGGCAGACGGCCGTTCATCAATGACAGTCACCTTGGCGCCGGCCGCAGCAAGAACCTGCGCTGCGGCAAGCCCCGCAGGCCCCGCTCCGACAATGAGAACGTCCATCGTCCTTGTCGTCAAGGACTGCGGCACACTGCAGAGATCGGCAATCTGACCAGTGGCAAGATCGGGCCGCGCAGCAGGGCGCAGGACCTGCATGTCATTGTCGACAGTGGTCATGCAGGCCCGCTGGCTGACTTTTCCGTCGATCGTCACGAGACAGTCGTGACAGACACCCATTCCGCAGAAGAGGCCACGGCCGTCGCCTTTGATGCCTCGGGAAAATTCATGCCGCCCCGTCGCCTCGATGGCGGCGGCAACAGACATGCCCTTTTCGGCAGATATCTGCAGACCGTCGACCGAGAGCCTGACCCGTGCATCGTCGAGCCTCAAACTCTGGTTTATGGAAGCGACGGGCATCATGGAGTTCCTCAGATGCTGAACGTCAGACCGAAATCGGTCACCAGCCTCTTCATGGCGACGTCCTGCGCGGGCGGCAACGGCAGGCGCGGCGGACGCGGCAGGCCTGCGCCAAATCCCATATGGGTCAGCAGTGACTTCGTTCCTGCGACATAGGCCTGGCCCCCGACCGCCTGAATGACAGGCAGCCATTTGAGGTAAAGCTCTCTTGCCTCATCGAACTTTTTCTCATTTGCGACAAGTTCGAAGATCCGCGCCATCGGTCCTGGCGCAACATTTGAAGCCACTGCCACCCAGCCCTGCGCACCCATAACGAAAGACTCGAACCCGAGTATGCCCCCGAACACAGTCATATCGTCGCCGGCCAGCCGGATGATATCACGCACGCGCGTCACTTCGAGGGTGGACTCCTTGATATAGTCGCAGCCGTCGATTTCGGCGATGCGCTTGACCAACTCCGGCTTCAGATCGACGTTTGCGGTCGCGGGATTGTTGTAGACCATAATCGGGATGGCCACGGCAGACGCAATGCTCTTGTAGTGGTGAACGAGTTCGTCGTCCGTTGGGGTGGAATAGAACGGCGGAATAATCATGACGCCGTCAGCGCCCATTGCCTCGGCCTTGACGCTAAGGCGAATGGACTCCCGCGTATCTTCCGCTCCCGTGCCGATCAGAACAGGCACCCGTCCCGCGACAGTTTCGATGACGGTCCTCGCCACACTATCGCGCTCTTCCTCGCTGAGCGATAGAAACTCACCTGTCGATCCAAGAGGGATCAGACCATGGATACCTTCCTTGACCTGCCAGTCGGTAAAGGCAGCCAGCCCCTTCAGATCGACCGCGCCGCTGGGATCCAAGGGAGTAATCATCACGGTGTAGACACCGCGGAACGTCTTCTGCATTTGAAAATCCTGGTTCTAGCGCTTCTCGTTAATGGAAAGCCGAGATCCGGCTTGACCGAGACGCTTTTCGATATGGCTCTGGAAGAAGTCCCAGAGTGTTGTGAGGAGGAGGTAATAAATCGCCGCGACCGCAAACAGTTCGAGCACCATGAACCGCTCCTGGATGAGAACCTGGGTCCGGCGAAGGAGTTCTTCGACCGAGATGACGGAGGTGACGGAGGTCGTTTTCAAGAGACCGTTCACCGAATTGCCGAGAGGCGGAACGATAACTTTAAAGGCTTGCGGCATCACGATGTAGCGCATGATCTGACGCTCCGTCATGCCGAGCGCGCGCGCTGCCCTGGTCTGGCCTTCCGGCACGGCTTCGATACCGGCGCGAATGATCTCCGCGAGATACGCCGCCTCGTTGAGAGCCAATCCGAGCAACGCCGCCTCTATGACGGTGAACTTGATGCCGAACAGAGGAAGCGCCGTGTAGATCGCAATCAACTGTACAAGAAGCGGCGTGCCACGAAAAAGCCAGATATACGCCTTGGCAATGTAGTATGGCACCCGCCGCGACGATCGCCGCATCAATGCAAGGGCAAAGCCTAGAATAAGCCCGGCAATCAACGAGACGACGGTGAGCCAAACGGTCGTGAACACCCCGCCAAGTATAAAGGGGTTGAACAGATAACCGAAGAAGCCGGACCAGTTCCAAAGCGACATGACAACGACTTTCTGCAAGAGGTTTGGCGCGACGTGGTCGCGCCCCGCCTTATCTCTAAACGATCCTTGAAATCAGTTCAGCGGCCGGGGCCTTTGACCGAATAGTCACCCGCGATCATCGGCAGACCGTATTTGTCAAAGAGCGCCTTTAAAGATCCATCCGCCTTCATGTCTTTCAGCGTCTCAGACACGGCATCAGCCAAAGCCGGGCTTTTGAATGCGACAGAAACCGGGGCGGGGTAGAGGCCGCTGATTGCCCGTTTGAAGTCCCCGCGAGAATCGTACTCCTTGGCGACGGCGTCGATCGACACGACACCCTGGACCTGGCCTGCCCGCAGAGCCTGGAAGGCCAAGGCGAAATTATCGAACGTCTGGATCGTCAAGCCTTCTTTGCCCGCGTCACGCAGTTCCTTGTCGAGAAGGCGTGTCTTTGTTTCCTCGAAACCACCAATTTCGACACCGATCGTCATGCCGGCCAGATCATCTTTTGCGGCGACGTTTTTCTTCGAATCCGGCGCCACGGAGACGCTGATGGCCTGATCTTCATAGGGGATCATCTGCATGATCTTGGCGCGTTCTTCGGTGAAGAAAATGCCTGTATTGATCATGTCCCAACGGCCAGCCTGCAGGCCCGGAACCATCGCGGAGAATTCGATCCGGACATATTCGGGTTCAAGGCAAAGGCGCTTGGCGACCTCTTTGCCGAGGTCGATGCGCATGCCCTTCAGATCGCCCGTGGAGTCGATGAACTGGAGCGGAGGAAGCGTTGGATTGGTCGACATGACAAGCGTGCCGGGCTTGATCAACTCGCCTGCCGCCACTTTGGGTTCGCAGGATTGAGCGAAGGCAAAAGACGCTGTGACCGACAGGAAGGACGCGGCAAGAACGCTGCGAGAGAAGTGTGAACGGAGCATGGAGAGCCTCTGGAGTTCGGTTCTTTATCGTTGGATCCCGATCGTGCATTCAAGTGGGATCCCACTTTTATACAAAAGTTCGCCGTAGATGCAAGTGCATTCTCAACTCATCGATTCAGTAGTTCGCAAGCACGCCCTGACGGACGACTTCGAGATGATCGGTCATGGCCCGGCGAGCCGCCTCGGCATCGTTGGCGGCCAAGGCAAGCAGGATGGCTCGATGTTCCCGCACGCCCGGCTTCGCGCGCACGACAGGCAGCTGCCGCTCGAAAATCGTTGTGTAGCGCCGCATCTCCCCGATCGTGGTTGCCATAAAGGGGTTGCGGCTTTCGCTTGCGATATAGTTGTGAAGCGCATCGTCAAACGCCCAGACCACCTCTGGGTCAGGTTCGGGGTCGGCCTCGATCTCGTCCAGCATCCTTGTCAAAGGGTCCAGTTCAAGTCGCGAAACATGGGAGCTGGCGAGCGCGGCCGCAGTTGGTTCGAGCAGCATCCTCATGGTGAGACTGTCAAGGTAGTCCTTGAGACTGATGACCCTGACCGAGAGAACACCTTTTTCGTTTCTGACAAGTAGTCCCTCTCCTTCGAGACGTCCCAGCGCGTGGCGCATGGGAGAACGCGAAACAGCATGTTTCGTCGCCAGGCGGCGTTGCTGGACGACCGATCCCCCCGCGAGCCTGGCTGATAGAATATCGGCCAGCAGGGAACGGTAGGTTTCGTCAGCAAGGCTGGAGTCGCCAACTTCATTCAGACCATCGTCCATCTGCACTCGTTCCAGTCCTTTTCCAAATCGGCTATCATATGTAACAAGTGATCGCGTAAGGAAAGCGCGGTGCCGCGTCGAGCGGCCAACGCCCTAAAGAACAAGGAAATAGCAAACGGTGACAGACGCCTTAGCGGCCCCGGGTCGGAGAATTGCGGAGAAAGGGCAGCATAATCTTGCATCGCTGACTTACAAGGCCGTGTCCGACATGATCCGGCATCGCCGGCTGAAAGGCGGGCATGTCATCGTTGAAGCAAGGCTTGCCGAGACACTCGGGATTTCGAGGACGCCGCTGCGCGAAGCGCTGCAGAGGTTAGAAGGCGAAGGCCTGGTTCGCAAGGGCGATGGCCGAAACTACGTCGTGCGACAGGTGGATGTCGGCGAGTATCTTCAAAGCTTGAAATTGAGGTTGCTGATCGAACCTGAAGCGGCGGTATTGTCGATCAACGCCATTCCGCGGCGGCTTTTGATGAGCGTCCGGCGGGAAATCCACGACCTTTTGGATGCGACGGCGTATCACACAGACGCGCATTGGTTCTCGGACGACAATCTCCATAATATGATCATTGATCATTGCGGCAACGCGGTCATGGCAAAGGTACTGCGGGAGCTTCGGGCGACCACGCGTCTCTTCGAAATCGACCGCCTGAAAGATCGCTTGAAGCCGGACTCCACGGAACATCTCGTTATCATCGAGGCGATCGACCGGGGCGATGTTGAGGAAACGCGCCGAGCTGTCGCCCAACACATCGAAAGCCTCATCGCATTTACGCGAATGCATCTACAAGTCGCTGACCTTTAGTATTGCAGTTGCATTTTTCTGTGTCACGGAAAGACGGGTTGGATGCGGGCGGAGGCGGCGGGCGACACCGGCCTGTGGTGGCAGCAGGCTATTCTGGGGCATGGCTGCTGCGCCGCTTGTCACTGCAACTGTCCCAAATTAACCCATTAATTAGCATTCACTTGCATGCGTGGACTGCGATGCTACCGTCGCCGGCATCGTGGGGGATCGCGTATGACGATTGAAGAGCTGATCGATCTGCAGGAAGCAGGCTCAAGGGCGCGGGTGCTCGGCCTGAAGGCTCACGAAAACCCATACCTCGCCACCCATAGGATGCCGACTGGTGATACCAGCGCCCTCGGGGATTGGCTTGCGCGTCACGATGCGTGGAAGTTCGGTTGGGAAGCGGAGGACGCTAGCCGCGAAGGTAGGATTGCTGCGCACTTCAAGGAGCTGATCTCGATTGCCAAACGAGGTGCGCTCGATGCCTAACGTTATTGATGGTGGTTCGCTAGCGACAAGTTAGGTTTTCTTGCCCCGTCACGGCGAAGGATCGGCACCTCAGCGTTCAGGCCGTTTCGAAGAGCGGTGAGATCACCATTTCCGGCACCAGCACCAGGCCCTTGTCGGTTATCCGGATTTCCGGGATGACTGATAGCGGGATAAGGTTGAAGCCCATATAGGCGATGGTGCAGCCTGCCTTTTCCCATTCGAGCTTCAAGGCCTTTACCTCGTCGGCGACCTGGTGCACGCGCTTGTCGGACAAAAGCCCGGCGACCGGCAGTGGCACCATGGCCGTCACCTTGCCGTCCATCACGACACAGACGCCACCCTGCTTTTCCTCGATCGCGTCGAGCGCCACCTGCATGTCCGCGGCATTGGTGCCGGCGACGATGATGTTGTGGCTGTCGTGGCCGACCGAGGATGCGACAGCGCCTTGTCTGAGCCCGAAGCCGTTGAGCAGTCCGTGGGCGACATTGCCGGCAGACTTGCCGTGACGTTCCACCACCGTCACGAAGCAGAGGTCGTGCTTGTCGAAATGGGCTTGCCAGTCATTGGCCCGTTCCAGCGTGACGGTGACATGGCCGAGGGTAATGCCAGGCAGCTCCGTCTTGATCGTATGAGCGACGACCGTCTCCGTCGGCAGGTTCGGTGTCAGCTTGAGATTTATTGGCAGCTTGACCGTGTGGTAGGCGGCATCCGGATAGCGGTATGGTTTCGACAGGGCTTCGTCGAGGATCGGCATGATCTTCTTGCCGTCGACGACGAGTTCGCCGCCATACCAGGTGCTAACAGGCGTAAGGTCGTCGCTGAGAAGCACCAGGTCGGCGCGGCGTCCGCCGCCCAGACCGCCGATTTCGCCTTCCATGCCGAACCGCGTCGCGCCGTGCAGCGAACCCATCGCCCAGGCCTGTTCCGGCCTCATGCCGTATTTCACTGCTTCGCGCGTTACCCAGTCCAGGCCGAAGGCAAGCAGATCTTCGGCATCACGGTCGTCGGTGCAGACGGCGACGCGCTTGTGGGAAGCGCCGAGCTCGGTGATCGTCTTGATCGCCTGCGGCAGCGAATGCCAGGGTGTCGTCGGCGGGCCGCCGCGCAGGAAGATCCATACGCCGGCTTCCAGCAGGTCGTCGGCAATGTCGCGGTCGATGGCTTCATGCGTGTCGGTAACGCCGGATGCGGCATAGGCGGCAACGAACTCCCGTCCGTAAACATGGCCCGACACCGGCCTGCCGCGCCCGAGCGCCGCAGCCAGGATCGCATGGCTGCGCTCGTCGCCCATCGCAACGGGGACAAAATCCATTTTCTCACCGAGAGCCACGGCTTCCGGCCATTTGTCGAACAGGGCGGCGATCTTGTCCGGCGTCAGGTCGCCGCCTGCTGTTTCCAGATCCGGCGTCGTCGCCGGCACGGTGCTCGGCACGGTCAGGAAGATCGACAGCGGCGCCTGCCGTGCGTCCTCGAGCATGGCCTCGACGCCAGCGACGTCCATGACGTTGCCGATCTCGTGGCTGTCGCAGAAGATCGTCGTCGTGCCGTTGAGGAGCGCCGCTTCGGCATAGGCGCAGGCCGTCACCATCGAGGATTCGATATGGATATGCGGATCGACCAGACCGGGCGCGATGATGCCGCCCCTGGCGTCGTAGAGCTTGGCGCTCGCGCCCCTGTAGCTGCCGGCCGGCTTCACGGCTGCGATGCGGCCCCCCGAAATCCAGACTTCGCGTCCGTCGAGAAAGCGCTCCGAATAGGTGGACAAGACGCGCGCGCCTTGGATGACCAGGTCGGGTTCGCGACGAGCGGAGGCGACATCGGCAAGGCGGCGGGTCATGGTCGAGAGCGGCTGAACGGAGAAACGGGTAAGCGTGCTCATGTAAACCTCATTTCCAGGGCTCGGGGGAGGACTGGCGAGATTGTAAGGAACGCCGCCGGCGGAAGGAAGCGCGAATAGTTCTTGTCTCTGGCCTCAAACGGATGCCAGTCAGCGTTTCCCGCGAACTGCCAGAACGGCTTCCGCAAAGGTGTCGATCTGGCTGGCCTGCAGCCCGGCGACATTGATGCGTCCGTCCTCGACGATGTAGATGGCGTGCTGCTCGCGCAGCATCACGGCTTCTCCGGGTGTCAGACCGATCAGCGAAAACATGCCTTTGTTCTTGGCGAGGAAATCGTAGTCGCTGCCATTGGTGAAACGCCGGAACGAGGCAGCAAGCCCCTGGCGCAGCGACAGAATGCTGGAGCGCATATCGTCCAGTTCGGCGCGCCAGTCGGCCGCGAGTGCAGGGTCCTCCAGGACGGTGCGAACGATAGCCGCGCCATGATCCGGCGGCATCGAATAGACGACACGGGCTCGCACTGTGAGTTGCGCCTTGGTTGCATCCGCCCGATCCGCGTTCGCGGCGAGAATGAATGCGGCACCGGTACGCTCGCGATAGATTCCGAAATTCTTCGAGCATGACGAGGAGACGAGCATTTCCGGAACCATGCCGGTGAGCAGCCGTACCACGAAGGCATCGTCCTCGAGACCCTCGCCAAAGCCCTGATAAGCGATATCGACCAGCGGAACGAGCCCGCGCTCGGCGATGATCTCTGCCAGCGCCTGCCATTGCGAACGGCTCGGGTCGGCGCCGGTCGGATTGTGGCAGCAGCCGTGCAGCAACACGATGTCGCCCCGCTCCGACCGTGAGAAATGATCGAGCAGGGCGTCGAAATCCACCTCGCCTGTTCGGCGATCGAGGTACGGGTAAGTGACGACCCGAAGCCGGTTGTCTTCGAGGATCGACACATGGTTGACCCAGGTCGGGTCGGGCACATGGACCGCAGCACCCGGGCGCGCCAGGGAGATCAGGCCGGCGAGCACCGTCAAGGCGCCTGCTCCGCCCGGCGTCTGGATGCCGCGAATTCGCTCCCACGGCGCGGCTTCGCCGAAGACAAGCCTGCCGATGAGATCGCAGAAAACAGGATCTCCGGCCGGGCCGACATAGGCTTTGGTCGTCTGCGCGGTATGGATTCGCTTTTCTGCCTCCCTCACCGCCCGCGGGATCGGCGTCATACCGGAGGCGTCCCGGTAGACTCCGACGCCGAGATCGATCTTGTTCGAACGACTGTCCTGCCGGAAAATCGGCATCAACGACAGGATCTTGTCGGCTGGCGGCATTATCAGATCATCGAACATGGTTCTCTCCGGTCAGGGGAATTGCGGGCGGCGATGAAATGCCGGCGCTTCATGATGCGGCCGCAGCGCAAATCAGCCGGCCCGCCTATTTCAGGGCGCCGATCTTGTTCTCGATGGTCTCGAGAAATGCGCCGGACCGCACGATCTCGAGAGCCGGTGTGGTCTGCTTGGGCATGTAGCTGTCCTCCTGCTGGAACGGGATCGCGTCGCGAAGCGCGTCATAGAGCGCCTGGCTGCCGGCTCCGAGCTTGTAGCCGCCGAGTGCCTCTTCGGTCAGGAAGATGGCGCGGGCCGCAAGCAGGCATTCAACACCAAGGATCTTCGGCATGTTGTCGACCACCTGACGCGTCTTGCGGCATGCCCATGTCGCCATCGAAACATGGTCTTCCTGGCTGCTCTTGGTCGGGATGGTATCGGCAACGGCGGGGAAAGCCAGCGTCTTGTTTTCCGATGCGACGGACGCCGCTGCCGTCGAGATGATGCCATAGCCGTAATTGAGGCCGATCGGCTTGCCGGCGAGGTTCGGCGGCAGGCCGTAGTTCAATGTCGTGTCGCAAAGCGAAAACAGGCGGCGCTCGGAAATATTGCCGATTTCCACCAAAGCGATGGTCAGCAAGTCCATGGCAAAAGCGATGGGTTCGCAATGAAAGTTGCCGCCGGACAGGAATTCCAGCGCGCCGAGTTCGTTCCAGAAGACCAGCGGATTATCGGTCGCGGCGTTGAGTTCGCGCGTGATCAACTCCTTGGCGTGCTCCAGCTGGTCGCGGCAGCTTCCATGCACCTGCGGCAGGCAACGGAAGGAATACTGATCCTGGATTCGGGCGGTGTGTTTCGGATGCAGGATATCGTCCTCGAGGCGCACCGCACGTGCTGCCTCGGTCGTGCGACGGCTGCCCTCGATAATGCGACGGATATTTTCCGCAGTCGCGATCTGCCCGGGCTGCTTGCGCACGAGATGAATGCGGGGATCGAATGCCGCCTGCTCGCCGCGGATCGCCTCCAGACTGAGCGCGCCGGCCGCATCGGCGGTCTTCATCAGCATCTCGGCGTCGTGGAGGTTGAGAACCGCCATGGCCGCGCAAAGGCTGTTGCCATTGATGAGGGCAAGGCAGTCCTTCGCCTTGAGATCGAAAGCAATTGGGGAGATGCCGGCTTTTTCCAGCGCCTGCGGTGCCGGCATGCGTTCGCCCTGGTAATAGGCTTCCGCTTCCTCATAGCCGATCAGCACCGAAACCATGTGCGCGAGCGGCGCCAGATCTCCAGACGCGCCGACCGATCCCTGGATCGGCACGACTGGATGAACGCCGCGGTTTAGCATCTCAACGAGACGATCGACCACCTCGATCCGCAGGCCGGAAACTCCGAGGCAGAAGGCGTTGATGCGGACGGCCATCATGGCGCGGACGATTTCTTCCGATGCCGGTTCTCCGATGCCGGAGCAATGCGAGAGCACGATATTGCGCTGGAAGCGGTCGTTGTCGGCCTGGTTGATGGCATAATCCTTGAGCTTACCGACGCCGGTGTTGAAACCGTAGGTCGGCGGCGCGTTTTCGGTCAGCCAGTTTTCCTCGATATAGTTTCTCACCTTGATGATTTCGGCGCGCGCTGCATCGGCGAGCGCTACCTTGGCGCCCTGGCGCGCGATGCGAACGGTATCTTTGATCGTCAGGCTGTCACCGTCTAGAATTATGGCGTTCATCTCGATGTCCTTGAAGCTCGATAAGTGTGAGAAGGTAAGTGCCGAAATCGAACACGCGCGCCGGGAGCGCAGCCTGTCTCGATCGCAGCGGTAATGCCGCCGGTGACGGCGACGGAGTTTTCCGTGACACCTTCTTCGGTGACGATGGTTCCTGTCATGACGGCGTCGAAATCGCTCATGATGTCTTCAGATCCTCAGTGCGCATGATGGGGAAGCCGTGGCACACGGCTTTGGCGGCGTCTCGAAGCCGTCCGACCAACGTCCCTGCTTGGGGTTCCGGCATGGAAATCGTTTCGAGATAACGGGCTGCCAGCCCGCCCGGCCCTTCGAGCGGGAGAAAGTCGTCGGCCAGACGCCGGACCTGCAACCGTTCCGCCTCCAGCTCCGCTGCCTTGATCTTCTCGTAAAATTCAATCTCTGCCGTGTTCCTGCGGCCTTGACGCAGGGTTAGCCGAAGATGTCGCAACGGCAGGACGAAAAGCGCGCGCCATTCGCCGGCACGTTCCAGAAGCCGCTGCATGTCGCCGTCATCCGTGCCGTGTCCGTCACTATCCGCAAGAGCGAAGAACAGCAGAGACGGCACGTCCACCGCATGACTGTTCTGGGCTTCGAGGCACCAGGACGCGATGCCGGGCTCGCCGTAGAGCCGGACCATGACATCGAACACATTGGCACAGAAAGCAGCGCGCCTCGCAGCTCCGCTATCCTGTCCTGAGCGCGCGCTGCCGCTTGCCACTGTTTTTTCTTCGAATGCATCAGGGGCTTTTTCCATCACGATTGCTCCGCCGTCTTCATTCCAGGCGCCGGTTCGTCGTGAGGGAAATGGCAGGCCGCGAATTGGCCGTAGGGCATCGCCGTAAGCTTCGGTTCCTCTCCCGCACAGACCGCCTGAGCGCGGGGGCAACGCAGGCGGAACCGGCATCCGGACGGCGGCGCGCTCCGCGACAAGGCCTGCGTCGGCGTTGCGCTCGGCACGATCTTCCGGCTGGCATCGGGAACCGGGACTGCTTCCAGCAGCATGCGGGTATAAGGATGCGCCGGACGCTGATAGATGGCATCGCCGGTTCCGATCTCGACGATCCTCCCCATGTAGAGGACGGCGACCCTGTCGCTGACATTGCGCACGACGGCGAGATCGTGGGAAATGAAGATCAGCGCCAGGTTTCGCTTCTGGCGGATATCCTGCAGAAGATTGATCACATGCGCCTGCACCGACACGTCGAGAGATGCAACCGGCTCGTCGCAGACGATGAGCTCCGGCCCAACGGCTAGCGCCCGCGCGATCGCAATACGCTGGCACTGGCCGCCGGAAAACTGATGCGGCCTGCGGCCCTCCACCATCGTCCGGCTCATGCCGACATCGTTGAGCGCACGATCGACCCTTTCCAGTCTTTCCGCTTTGCGGATGCCCTGGATCTCGAGGCCTTCTCCGACGATATCCTGCACCTTGCGGCGCGGATTGAAGGAAGAAATCGGGTCCTGGAAGATCATCTGCAGCTTGCTGCGGATGGCGCGAAGATCGGAAGCAGACAGATCGGCAACATTCAGGCCGTCATATTCGACGTGGCCGTCGACACGCGTGTCCGCCTTCGGCAGAAGCTTCAGAAGGGCACGGCCGATGGTCGTCTTGCCGCTGCCCGACTCTCCGACGAGACCGAGCGTTTCCCCAGGTGCCACGTCGAACGAGACGCCGTCGACTGCAACAAAGATCTTGCCGCCGCGCCGGTATCTGACCGAGAGATCACGTACCTTCAAAAGCGCGTCGTCGCGCAGGAAAGCATCGAAGGCATGCGTTGCGGCACTTGTATCGACGGCCTGGCCGGAAGTCTCGTTATTCATGACTATGCCCTCCTTTCGACCGCAGTGTCGGCTGCATCGCCAGTTTGAACAGGCACATAGCAGGCGAAGCGATGCTTGCCGTCCGCACTGGTAGTCATCGGCGGCATCGAGACATGGCAGCGGGCCTCGGCGGCGGGACAGCGCGGTGCGAACGGGCATCCCGGCGCGGGGTTGGCAAGATCGGGCGGACGGCCCGGGATCGTGCGCAGTTTCGTATGAGCCGGCTGGTCCATGCGCGGCATCGCCGAAAGCAGAGCCTCGGTATAGCGATGGCGCGGACGGGAAAAGACGGTGTCCGTCGGGCCGTATTCCACGACATGCCCGCCATAGAGCACGAGGATGTCGTCGGTGCGTCCCGCGACGATGCCCAGATTGTGCGTGACCAGGATCATCGACATCTGCCGTTGCTGCTGGATGACCTGCAGCAGGTCGAGAATTTCCTTCTGAACGGTCACGTCGAGCGCGGTCGTCGCCTCGTCGGCGATCAAGAGATCCGGCTGGCAGGCAAGTGCCGTGGCGATCATGATCCTCTGCTTCATGCCGCCCGAAAACTGGTGCGGATAATGCCCGTAACATTCCGCGGCATCGGGAATGCCGACGCTTGCCAGCAGTTCGATCGCGAGTGCCTTCGCCTTCGCCTTTCCGAGCCGCAGATGGAAGCGGCTTGCCTCCTCGATCTGCCGTCCCACCCGAACGAACGGATTGAGGGATGTCATCGGGTTCTGGAAAACCATCCCGAACCTGCGGCCGAGAAAGGCGCGGCGTTTCGTCTCGTTAAGCGTCGACAGATCGGTCCCGTCGGCAAGGATGCGGCCGCTGGTTTTCATGCCCTCCGGCGCAATGCCCATGATCGTCTTGACCAGCATGGATTTGCCCGCGCCGGATTCTCCGACGATGCCGAGCGTGGTGCGCGGCGGGATGCTGAAGCTGACGTCATGCAGCACGCGGATCGGCCCGAACGGCGACCTGAAATGACAGGAGAGCTCGTGACAATCGAGGACTGGGGTGGTTTTCGCAGCCTCATTCATATCAGAGTTCCCTGCCGCGATGGTTCATGCGACGGGCCAGACAATCCCCGACCGTGTTGAGCGAGTAAACTGTTAGAACGATGGCGACGATTGGTCCGAAGATCAGCAGTGGAAAGCGGCTGAGCAGGTCGGTCGAGCTGGCGATCATCCCGCCCCAGCTCGGCGCCGGCGCCGGAATGCCGTAGCCGAGAAAGCTCAGCGACCCCTCGGTGATGATCAGCCCCGCCATCAGCGGCGGAACGATGGCCGTCAACGCCGGAACGAGATTGGGCAGGATCTCGCGCAGCAGAAGCCGCATGTCCGACGCGCCCATGGCGCGTGCTGCCAACACGTAATCACGATCGTTCTGAGCAATCACGCCGCCTTTGGCGATGCGTGCATAGGTTCCGATGTCGAGCAGGCCAAGCGCCAGCATCATCGTGAAAACCGAATTTCCGGTCACCGATATCAGCGCCAGGATGACGAGGATCGGCGGAAGCGACGCCATGGAATTGGCATAGAGATCGACGATCCGCTCGACCGGGCCGCGATAGAAGCCGGCCAGCATTCCGAGGATCATGCCGATCACCAGCGAGATCAGCGTCGCGACCGAGACGATGGCGAGCGTCGTTCGTGCACCGTAGAGCACGCGGGACAGGATGCTGCGCCCAAGCGCATCGGTTCCGAACAGGCCGTTCAGGCTCCATTCCGGGCCTTGCGAGAAATCGCCATAGGGGAAGCTTGCCCGAACGAGACCCGGAATGAACTCCACGAAAACCGAGGAGATGATCAGGACTGCCAGGAACACGAAGGCGAACCATTCCATCGGATGGCCGCTCGGCATGCGGAAACGCGCGGTCTTCGGCATCGCGGCATTCAACGTCTCCGCCAATGCGACCGCTTCGCCGGGCACGAGGTCCGTTTGTGTGGGCTGGAGGCGGCTCATGACACGTCCACCCGCGGATCGATAAGCGCGTAACCGAGATCGACCAGGATGAAGATCACGACGAAGATCACCACCGTCAGCGACAGAATGGCCTGCATGACGGGCAGGTCGTGGCTGCTCACCGCGTTGAGAACGGTCCAGCCGATGCCGGGCACCGCGAAATAGCTCTCGACGATGAAGGAACCGCCGAGCAGATAGGTCATCGACAGGCCCATCACCGTCAGCACCTGGGGAGAGGCCGGGCGCAGCACGTGGCGCATCAGGATATAGCGCGTCGGCAGGCCCTTGGCCCTGGCAACGAGGACATAGTCCTCCTGGAGGATCGCGACGAATTCGCTGCGGCTCACCCTGTAGAAATAGGCTGCCTGGTGCACGCTGAGGCACATGACTGGCAAGGCGACGTAGTAGAGATTGCCGATCGGATCGTCGCTGAAGGTAACCCAGCCGGTCGCCGGCAGCCAGCGCAGCACGATCGCGAAGACGAAACCGAGCAGAACCACGATGACGAAAGTCGGGATCGACAGCATGACCGAGGACACTGCCCTCAGCACCGTATCGAGGATGCCGCCCGGACGGCTGGCGGTGTACATGGCCAGCGGCACGCCGATCAGAAGCGAGACGAACATCGCAAGCAACGCGATCTCGAACGTCACCGCCGCCCGGTCGACCAGCAGCTTTGCCACCGACTGCTGGCTGAACATGGTCTGCCCGAGATCTCCCTGCAGAAGCCGTCCGAGCCAGCCGAGATAACGTTCCCAGACCGGCAGATCGTAACCGTAACGGCTGTTCAGCGCATCGATCTGCGCCTGCGTCGCGTTCTCTCCAAGGATTAGCTGCGCGGCCGACCCCGGCATCAGGCTCGACAGAGCCGTCGCCGAGAACGTCACCAGCAGGAAGACCGGAATGCCGGCCAGAAGCCGGACGCCGACCGCTTTCAGATAGGAGAGCTTGGCAATTCGCAACGATCGAACTCCGTATCAGGTGGAACGTCCGATGCCGGAGAGAACCGGCATCGTAATTTCGGGAAACGAGGCGGCAGAGCGGCCGGTCTCCGGGATCAGAGCGCCTTCCATCTGTCCTCGGCATCGAGCCAGCCACTGTCCCGCTCCAGCGAGGCTTTCTGCTCGGCAGGCGTCATGCCGCCCATGCTGTGCTCGTCCGCGTAACGCGTGCTGCGGTCCTTGAAGACGTGCCGACCGTAATCCATCATGCCATACATCGATCCCTTCTCGAGATAATGCATGGTCACCAGGTTGAAGCCGAGCGCCTCGATTTCTTCAAGCCGCACGAAGGGCACGCCGTTGACGGTCGCGACATCGCCGAACATCTTCCAGCCGGGCAATTCCTTGGCCACCTTCCGGCATTCCTCCAACGTGCGCAGGCCGTGCACATAGGTCATTTCAGCGCCGAGTGCCGCGGCGCGCACGCAGCGCTCGATAGCGTCGTCCAGCCCCTTTTCGAGCTTGGATTCGGTGCGCGCTATCACCACGCAATCGCTGCCTTGACAGGCTTCGATCGAGGCCTTGATCTTGGCGAGCCAGAGCTCCTGCGAGACGACCTCATGCGGCACGTTGCCATCGACCTTGCCGGCAAGCGTCGCTGCCTCCATGGCGCGGCCGAACCGCGCATAGCCGCGTTCATTGGGCGTATCCTCGATCAGGATCGCTCCGGCGCCGGCTTTGGCGAGACGATAACAGGTGCGGAAGGTCTGGACGACATCGCCGAAGCCGTCATCGGCATCGATGACCAGCGGCAGAGGCGAGTAGTCGGCGATGCGGTCGGTCGCGTAGACCAGTTCCTCCTGATTGTGCAGGCCAAGATCCGGCACGCCGGACATGCTGAATCCCAGTGAGGCGCCGCTGAGCAGGATCGCCTCGAAGCCGGCCATTTCCGCCGCCTTGGCGGAGTAGCAATCCCAGACGCAGGGCGTGAACACCTGCTTGCGGGAAACCAGGTCCCGAAACTTCACCTTCTCGCGATTGCCGATCATCGTCATCCACCTTTTCCGATCGCCCCGCATCGCAGGGCTCATTCTGTCGTCTTAACGTCTCTGGCGTGTACCGGGTCGTCCAGCCCATCGACCGGCCCTTCGCTGCCCGCCCGGATCTTCCGGGCGAGCCTGCGCGTCGTGATCTGGAACCTGCTATTTCTGGCAGGCATCCGTGCAGACGTAGAGGAACTGCTTTTGCAGGATGCCGCCGTTCGAGGGAACGACGCCGCCGGTATTGTTGCGCAGCAGCAGCGAGCGCGTCTGTTCCCCGAAGATGTAAAGCGGCATTTCGGTTGCAACGAGCTTCTGAACCTTGACATAGGCGGCTTTGACAGCGGCAGGGTCGACGGTGGAGCTGGCTTCCTTCAATGCAGCGTCCATCTCGGCGCTCTTGTACTGTCCCCAGTTGAAAGCACCGCCGGAACTCAGCAGATTGGAAATGTTCGGCTCGGCACCGTTCGACACCAGCACCCCCCCTTCGACGCAGATGTCGAAGTCGAGCTGCGTCTTGCATCGCTGGATCAGCGAGGCCTGGTCGACCTCGACGATCTCAGCCGAGGCGCCTTCATAGCCGGTCAGCACCTGCTGGATGTAGGCGGCAAGGCGCTTCAGGTCCGAGTTGGTATAGGTGACGATCTTGATCGAGAATGGCTTGCCGTCCGCCTTCAGAGCATCGAACAGTTCCTGCGCCTTCTTCGGATCATAGGCCGGAAGAGATGAAGCGCTGTCGAAATAGGGCGAATTCTCTCCAAAGTAATTGCTGGGTGCCTTGTATCCGGGCATCTGCGTGAAGGCCTGCATCAGCCGCGCGCGGTCGATGGCGGAATAGAAGGCCTCGCGGGCGCGAACATCCGTGAAGATACCCTTGGCCTGGTTGAGATAGGCGCGGTTGATGCCGCGGATCGGGATCTCGCGGGTCGCAACCCCCGGCGCCGTTGCGTTCGAGCCGAACTGATAGGGATAACCGGCCATCATCGTTGCGCCGCCCTGCACGACGGTGGCGATGCGGCTGTTGGTTTCAGGAATGATCGCGAACTTGATCGTATCCAGATAGGGGCGCGGCTGATCCCAATAACCCGGATTGCGGGCCATGGTCATCGATATGCCCTGGTTCCACTCGGTCAGCGTAAAGGCGCCGGCGCCCACCGGCTTGATGTCGGTTTTTTCCTTGGCGGCCTTCAATGCTGCCGGCGAGGCGATGAAGGGGCACAGCTCGGCGACCTGGGCTGCGAAATTGGCGTTCGGGGAGGACAGCTTGATCGTCAGCGTCTGCGGATCGACGACGGTGATCGCCTTGTTCCATGAGGATATGAACGGCTGCGCCGGTGAAAGCGTGGCCGGATCGGCGGCGCGGTCCCAATTGTATTTGACGGCTTCCGCATCATAGGGCGTCCCGTCCGTGAACTTGATGTCCTTGCGAAGCTTCAAGGTCCAGGTCACCGCGTCTGTGCTGGTCAGGCTTTCGGCCATGCCGCCGGTCACGACGCCCTTGTCGTTGACGTAGACGATAAAGCCGTAGACGGCGTCGAGCACATCCATCGGGCCGCCGGGATAGGTGCCGGCGGTGATCGCCGGATCCCAGCTCTTGATGTCCGAACCGTTGATGATGATCATCGCGCCGCCGCTGACGGGTTTTTCCGTTTGCGCACCCGCGTGAGACGCGGCGAGCATCACGGGTGCGGCCGCCATCAGCGACAACAGCAACGCGGCGCCGCCGCGCATGAACAGGCTCTGCAACCTTCTGGAACGATTGTCTGACAACATCACTCTATCTCCTTTTTTTTGAGTTCCCCTGGGGGAGTGATTGTGCGTCGTTGTTTTGCATGCGGTTGACATGATGGCCCGGCAGCTTTCAGCGCTGCTCTTCATGGCTCAGTCGTTATGATCCTCCGTCCAGCGCCGGACCGTCGGATGATGAAGCCCGAATTGATCCAGCGCACGCCCCACGGTCTGGTCGACCATTTCGGCGATTGATTTCGGCAGCGTGTAAAAGCTCGGCACCGGCGGCATGATGACGGCGCCGTTGCGTGTTGCCTGGTCCATCAGCGCGATATGGCCCGCATGCAACGGCGTTTCCCGCACCATCAGCACCAGCCGGCGGCGTTCCTTCAGACAGACATCGGCGGCGCGCACGATCAGATCGTCCGCATAACAATGCGCGATCCCGCTCAGCGTCTTGATCGAGCATGGCGCAACCAGCATTCCGTCGCACCGGAAGGAGCCGGAGGCGATCGAGGCGCCGATATCCCCGTGGCTGTAGACCCGGTCGGCGAGGCCACGGATTTCGTCCGCGGTCTTTCCCGTCCCTTCGGCCAGTGCCGTGCGGATCGCCGAGGGCGATATGACGAGATGCGTCTCGACATCGTCGAAATCCCGGAGCATCTCCAGCGCACGCAGTCCGTAGATTGCGCCGGAAGCCCCTGATATGCCAATGATCAATCGCCTCAAATCAGCATCTCCGGCTTGACGCGCAACAGCAGCTGGCGCATCCGTTCGTAGGAATCCGGCGGCGGAAGCGCCTTGTCGAACCCTTCCCTTCGATCGCCTGCCTTCATCGTGGCGTCGTAACCGACCTTGGCGATCACGCCGCCGTCTTCCTGAGGCTCGGACCGATCTGCCGGAAGGTCAGAGACGATGAGAATGTCGCGCTCGGCGCGCATGCGGGTCATCTTTGCCAATTCGACGGCACCGAGATCCCAAGGGTCGACATCGCTGTCGACGATCGTGATGTTCTTGACGATGCTGACCGCACCCCAGCAGATCGACATGATGCGGCGTGCCTGTCCCGGGCGGGGCGCATCGATCTGCACGACCACGTTGTTCCGTCCGCTGCCTGATGCGGTGACGGCAACCTCGCCGACATTGAGAACGGACCGCCGGATGACAGCCTTGAGGCTGGCAGCGATCGGCACCGCGCCGAGATAGAGGTGCTCCATGTGGTAACCGGGCTCGATCACCTGCAACATCGCATCGGAGCGGCAAGTCATGCATTCAAATCTGACGCGCACCCCGGAACCGTAATCCTCGTACATGCCGTGATATTCCGAGACCAACCCTTCGAGGATCGGCTCGTCGATATGAATATGACCTTCGAGCACGATCTCCGCCTCTGCAGGCACGGCAAGATCGATCGACTTGCAGCGGACAAGCCGCACCGGCTCGCCGAGCAGCGATCCGGCGCAGTGCATTTCATCGTCACCAAGCCCCAGATAGAAGCAGGCGGCAAGCTGAATGGCTGGATGCGCGCCGAGGACGACGGCGAAGGGGAGCGGCTCGCCTCTGGCGCCCGCCTTGCGGGCCATGATGGCGAGATGATGGTTCGGTGCAATTCCGATCATCGCCTCGTTCGGACCAAGCACCTTGATACGGGCATAGGACGCGTTGCCCAGGCCCGTTTCAGGGTCGCGCGCCACGATCAGACCCGCGGTAATGTAGGGACCGGTCTCCTTGGAAAAGAATGTCGGGACTGGAAGCCGGGTCAGGATATCGTCCTGGAATAGCTGTTGCTGTACCGGCGCATCGTCCACGAAGACCGGCGGCACCGGAGACGCGATCGAGGACAGCAGCTTTTCCTGGATATCGCTTTTCGCGACGCCAAGCGCCAGGGCGACACGATCGAGATCCGACAGGATGTTGCCGAAGATCGGCATGTCGTGACCTTTGATGCAGTCGAGCCGCACCGCGGCCTTTTCATCGACGATGGAAAGAATGGCCGATACGTCGTGGATCGGGTCGACTTCCTCCGAAATCACCAGCAGCCGACCGCGACGGTCGAGCTCCTGAAGAATGCCCCGACACGACTGATCGCTTTCGCCGCGTGGCATTGCAGCGCCGGTCGTCCCGGATGTCATGGCCTTGTTTTCAAGCGGATCAGCGTGATCATTCATCCGGCAATCCTGTGAAAGTCATTTCCGAGGGCTGTTTTGATGCGGCAAGTATCAGCCGCAGGCCAGAGGCTGGGTAGCTCGAAAATCATGAATTGGAGGATAGGAAAATCAGAATGCTCGGTGCATGAGCGCGATTCGATACGATATGTTTTTTAGATCACGCCTGTCGGCCGAAGACGGCAGCGAGTGACTGGATCATCGTCCGCTCGGCCTCGGACAGCGTCCTTTCGCCGGAGAAAATCACCGAGAGGTTTCCGGCGATGACGTCTTCCGTAATCGGCGCCGCGGTGAGGCGCCCGCTGTCGATATCCTGCTGGACCGAGGACACCGGCAGAACCGTACAGACCGGCAAACGGCGGACCATGGCGATGGCCAATGGCAGGGAACCGACGTCCATGACCGGCTCGACACGCAGATGACGCGCACTGGCGGCTGCCATGAACGCCTGATGGATGCTGAGATGCTTGATTCCGAGAACCAGCGGAAATCCGCAAACTTCGGCCAGTGGAATCTCCGTGCGACCGGCAAGGTCCAAGGCCGGATTGGCAACGACCGACAGGCGCTCGCTCGGCCCGAGATGGATCCGGGTCATCTGCGTCTGGACGGCACCGACAATGGCCAGATTGAGCTCTCCCGCACGTACCTGGTCGTGAAGCACAGCGTTGGAACCTTCGATGATTCTCAGCCGGTATTCGGGATGGCCAAGGCGGGTTGCCGTAAGTGCCTGCGCCACCTTGTCCGTCATGACGCTGTCATGCCCCGAACTCGGCAGCATGCCGATCGAGATGGTCGCCTGTGTGTGGGCGGCAATATCCAGACTGGCCCGAAGGAGGTTATCGATGCGCTCCTCGATCTCCAGGGTGAAGGGAAGCAATGCCTTGCCGGCCTTCGTGCTCTCGGCACCGTTGCGCCGCCGTTCGAACAGGGGTTGCCCGACAACTGCCTCGATCTTCTGAATCTGCGTCGAAACGGAAGGTTGCGTGATATGCGCCGCGCGCGCCGCCGCCGAAATACCTCCGCTGAGATGCGCAAGGTTGAAGTAGTGCAATTGACGTGCCGTCAACTGCGGCCGGAAGACGATATTGGCCTCCGTTGCCTCCAGATTTTTCTTGAGGTTACAAAGCAGGGCGGACACGACCTCCTGGTCCGGCCAGTTTGCGCGCACGCCCAAGGGGCTCGACAACGGCGGATCGAGGGGCTCCAGATGCAGGCGCGCAAGTCCGAGCCGGTCGGCGACCATACTGCGGGGCATCAGGAATCGCATTTGCGGAAACTCGTTGAGCAGCCGATGAAGGTCTGCCGGCTCCTCATCCATCAGGATCATGCGGTCGCGGATGCCATGCTCGTCCGCATATCGGGTGACGGCATCGCGAAGTGCCTGACGCATTTTCAAAACGACAAATTTCTGATTGGGGGAGCGAAGATCAACCGCGGCCTCCGCCGTTCCGACGGAAAACCAGACCTCATCGTAAAAGGGCGTCATCGCAGGCAGCTTCGCCGATGGCACGCTGGTCATATAGCCGACTTCGATCTCCATCGAACCCGCGTTGCCCGGGATTTCCGCGGCTCCGTCATCAACAAGGGATTTTTCTCGCATGTCTGCAAACATCACGTCGATCAGCAGGTCGGGCCGCTGGCGTTCCATATCTTCGACGGTACGTCCGATCGCCTTCGAAAACCGGCCGATGGAGAAACTGAGATCGAGACGAATATCGATGCGAAGGGGGCCCGTGCCCCCGTTCCGCATCCGACGCACGAACCTTTCGCGATGAAGGATGGCCGTTGCCTGCTGAAACAGCCAGAAGGCTGCCGGTGAAGGGCTGAGGTGACCGCTTTTCCGAATGAAGAGCTTGAGTTGAAGTTCATTTTCCAAAGTACGCAGACTTGATGTCAGCGCCGAAGGAGCAATCCCAAGCTCGCGCGCGGTCTCTGCCAGCGTCGGGCTCTGGCAGGCCAGCACGAAATGGGCCAGTTGCTGTATTTCGATGCGCGGCGGATTTGTAATCACTGTGGGTCTATATCGGATTGCACAAGGGGCTTCCCCGACTATGGCACACCAAGCGTTATACCGCACGAATATCAGCGCCGGCCCGTTGCTTCCCCTTCGCCCCAAAGACGTCAGCCGGCGATCAAAACGGCTTCATACACCATTGTCGCGGCGGCAAGATCGGCCAACGCCGTTCCGACGGCCTTGTAGAGAGTGATCTCATCGTTGGACGTCCGCGCTGGAACATCCCGGCGACACAGCTCGTCAAGTGTCGCACGCACCGCATCTGCAGCAATGACGCCACCCCTGATCGGCTGAACCAGATCGCCTGCTTCGTGAAGGGCTTCGTGGGTGTCGATATAGACCGAGGAACGCCGAAGCGCCTCGTCATCGGCCTCGCGCATCGCCGGTGTGAAGCCGCCGATCAGATCGACATGGGTGCCCGGCCGCAGCCATTCGCCGCGGATAAGCGGTGCTGTCGCCAGCGTCGCCGCGCTGACGATATCGGCCTGCCGCACTGCTGCTTCCAGATCAGTGACGGCAGTGGCCTGGAGCCCCTGTTGCCGAAGGCTCTGCGCCAGCCGTTCCGCATTGGCGGGATCGATATCCCAGATATCGACACGCGCGATCGGCCGGACGGCGCGGTAGGTATCGGGTATGAGGCTCGCGACGCGGCCTGCGCCGATCACCAGCAGACGGCGTGCGTCCTTTCGAGCAAGATAGTCCGCGGCAAGGGCCGATGCCGCTACCGTGCGGCGCGTGGTGATCGTGTTTCCGTCAAGGAGCGCAAGCTGCATCCCGGTCCGGCCATCGTAGAGCATATAAGTCGAGGTCAAACCGGGAATGCCGCGCAGCGTGTTGCCGGGAAAGACGGTGACGATCTTGATGCCAAGGAAGCGCTCCGACCGCTGCGTTTCATGCCAGGCAGGCATCAGAAGCAGCGTCGCATCCGGCTCGCCGCTATTGGCTATCGTGTGGTGATGCCGTACCGGCACGACACAGCCTTCGGCAAATGCTTGCCGCAGGGTCGCGACCAGCGCGCCGAAAGGGAGAAGCTCGCCCGTTGTCCGGGCATCGAGAATACGGATTTGTGTGTCGGTCATTGAAGCGATCTCTCAGTAAGTTCTGACTGCTGGATAAGGCGAATTCTCTGTGATTGAACGAGAGCCGCGTCGCCGCTCAGCCAAACGCCGCTTTCTTCTCCAGAAATCTGGCGTATTGCGTCAGCGGATAGCACAGGGCGAAGAAGATCACCGCGACGAGACCGTAGACCTTGAAAGGTTCGAAGGTCGCGTTGTTGATGGCGTTCGCGGTTTTCAGCAGTTCGTCGAAGCCGAGGATCGAGGCCAGTGCGGTGCTCTTGATCAACTGGACCAAGAACCCGACCGTCGGCGCGCGGGTGATCCGGAAAGCCTGCGGCAAGATGACAAGACGAAGTTCGAGGAGACGATGCAAGCCCAGGCTGGCTGCGGCGTCCCATTGCCCGCGCGGCACAGCCTCGACGCCGCTCCGCCAGATTTCGGCAAGATAAGCGCTGGCGTAGAACGTCAGGCCGCAGACGGCGGCGGTCCATGACTCGATCCGGAAGCCGAGCATCGGCAGGCCGAAGAACATCAAAAAGAGCTGCATGAGGAGCGGCGTTCCCTGAAACAGGGCAATGTAGCCGGACGCGAAGCTGCGCGGCCAGCGTGTTTTCGATATCCGCGCAGACAAGATCGCCAGGCCAACGATGGCGCCGCCGGCAAAGGCTGCGAGCGAAAGCAGCAGCGTCCAGCGTGTCGCGAAGACAAGATTGCGCAGAATGTCCCAGAAGGTGAACTCAATCATGCCAGACCGGCTCCCAGAAAACGGCGCTTCCCGGCGAAAAAGAGCCGGCGAAGTGCGGCGGACATCGAAAGGTAGATCAACGTCGCCACCAGATAGGTCTCGAAGGAGCGGAAGGTGCGCGACTGAAGCAGATCGGCCTCCTGCGCCAGCTCGCGGACGGATATTTGCGAAACCACCGCCGATTCCAGCATCATGATGATGATCTGGCTCGTTAGCGCCGGAAAGATGATGGCGATCGCCTGCGGCAGGATGATCTTGAAAAACACCAGCCGAGGCCTGAGGCCGAGTGCCTGCGCCGCCTCTTTCTGGCCTCTCGGTATGGCATCGAGCCCGGCCCCGACCACCTCGATCGTGTAGGCGGCCATGTTGAGGGTCATGGCAAGGACGGCGGCAGTGATTGGATCAAGCCGAATGCCGAGGCTAGGCAAGCCAAAGAAGATGAAGAACAGCTGCACCAGGAATGGCGTATTGCGCATGATTTCCACATACAGGCCGACGACCTTGCGCAACCATGGATAGGGTCCCCGGCGCGCAGCTGCGCCGAGAATGCTGAGAACGATCCCGAGGACCGATGTGGAGACCGTCAGTGCAAGCGTCGTGCCTGCGCCATAAGCCAGAGCTCCCATTCCGTCCCAAAGCCAATTGAAATCGAGGCTGTATCTCATCGCTTGTCCTTTGGAGCCGGATGATCCGGGCCGGGTCGGCCCGAAATCCCGATCCGCCTCTCAACCAAAGAATTGGAGCATGATGCCACCGCAATCGCTTACGGCTTTCGGCATCATGCTCTGGTGAGTGGGAGGCCGTGCTCGTCAGTCCTTCAGGTTTTCAGGGTTGAGCGGCGCTTTCAGCCAGCTCTTCGAGCTTGCGTCGAGCGAACCATCGGAGATCATTGCGGCGACGTTGTCGTTGACGACCTTCTTCAGGCCTTCCTCGCCCTTGCGGAGCGCGATGTGCGAGGGGGAGCTGAGGAGCTGGAATTTCTGCTCCGGCTTCAGCTCGTCCTGTCGTGCCAGAACCTGCGCGCCGACATCGTTGCCGACGACCATCAGTTGGGTCTGGCCGGATATGAAGGCCTGGATGACCGAATTATAGTTCTCGAAACGCTGGATCGCAGCCGAGCCGGGGGCGACGGCCGTCAGCGACGTGTCTTCGAGCGTCCCACGATTGACGGCAACGGTCTTGTCGGCGAGGTCTTCCTTGCCGCTCACCTTCAGCGCAGCCGGACCGATGACGGCGATATAGTAAGGGGCGTACGGGGCGGCAAAATCGATAACCTCGGCGCGCTCCTTCGAGTAGCCGACGCTCATCAGCAGGTCGACGCGGTCGTCGTTCAGGTAGGCGATCCTGTTCTGGCCGGTAACGCTGACCAGATTGAGTTTCACGCCGAGCCCGTCGGCGATCTTCTGGGCGACGTCGACGTCATAGCCCTTGATGCTCATATCGGCGCTTGCCGAAGAGAAGGGCGGGAAATCGGAGAAGATGCCGATGTTGATCTCGCCTGCGGCTTTGATATCGGCAAGTTCGTCGGCCTGCGCGGCCCCTGCCAGGATGCCGAATACGGCAATTGCCGCGGTGGCGGTGTAGCGCAATTTCATAAGAGCAGTCATGTCGTTCCCCCTTTTTGAGACGTGTTGTGCGACAGGTGATGGATGGCAGCGGGCGCGATGCCCGCTGCCGTTGTGGAGCTGGTTCTCAGGTCAGCTTTGTCCTGACCGCGGGACTGAACGTCGCGAGGCACAGGAGTTCGAACAGGACCTGGGCGGCGATCTGCGCGGTGTTGGTGGTGTTGTCGTATTGCGGCGCGATTTCCACGACGTCGCCGCCGACGAGGTTGATGCCTTTGAAGCCGCGCAGCAGGGTCAGGGCCTCCCTCGGCTGAAGCCCGCCGACTTCCGGCGTGCCGGTTCCCGGAGCGAAGGCCGGATCGAGGCTGTCCACGTCGAAACTGAGATAGGTCGGACCGGTGCCGACAACCTCCAGAGCCTTTGCGATCACCGCCTTGAGCCCCATCTCCGCCACCTCTTCCGCGTGAATGACGGTCATGCCGGAGGCAAAGGAGAACTCCCAGAGATATTCGCCGCCGCCGCGGATGCCGATCTGGATCGTACGCTTCGGATCGAGCACGCCCGCCAGAACCGCCTCGCGGAAAGGCGCGCCGTGATGGAACTTCGAGCCCTCATAGGGACCGGCGGTGTCGCAATGAGCGTCGATGTGGATCATGCCGACCGGCTGGCCGGCTGCCAGGCCCTTGAGGATGGCGCCGGAGATCGAATGGTCGCCGCCGACCGACAGCGGGATAACCCCGGTTGCCGCGATCATCCGGTAGCAGGCCTCGATGTCGGCATGGCACTCGGCCAGGCCGAACCGGCTGCGCATCGGCACGTCGCCGACATCGGCGACCTTTAGCCCTCCCATCGGCGCGACACGCAGAACATGCTCGTAGGGACCGATACGCTCGACAGCCCGGACGGCCCGCGGCCCCAGCCGTGCGCCGGCGCGATTGGTGACGCCGAGGTCCATCGGCACGCCGATCAAAGCCACGTCAAGCGCCTCAAGCACCTCGGGCCGCAAGCCGTTCTCGATGAAACGGGCGTCCAGAAAGGTCGCAGGATCGGCGAAGGGCCATTTGCGGCTGTCGCCGTCCTTGAATACGCTCGCCGCCACGGCGCGGAAGTGCGGATCTTCCATCTCTCCGCCTGCAGCGCTGCCGAAGCGCTTTCTCAAATCCTCCAGAAAATCCCGGTCAATGGTCAAGGCAGGCTCCCACGGTATTGATGCTGCCATCATCATCAGCGCCGCACGCTTCTCTTGGAACCGCGAAAATTCGAGAGGGGATATAACGATTCTTGATAGCTTGGATCCGCCGAGGCTCCGCGATGCGGGTAGCGCGTCCATTGGGATGTTCAGAAAACTTTATAACCCGGCGAGAATTTTCCCACTACCGCGGTTGGCAACCTCCAAGCAGTCTCCGATGCGAACGGTCCGGCAGAGGGGCCGAAAACAAAGGGGACTACCATGTTGCACGATATGACACGCCGCCGCTTCCTAGGATCCGCCGCTGCCGCGGGCATTGCCGGCACGATGACCGGGTTTGCGAGATCTGCCGCAGCCGGCAGCGGCAATCTGACCGCCGTCGAATGGGGCGGCGATGTCGTCGAAGCGATGAAGCAGATTGCCGCCGACCAGAATGCAGCGACATTCAACTGGGTTCTTCACCAGGGTGGCGCGGGCGCGATACTTCCAAAGATCAAGGCCATCTGGCCGAATGTCGACTACGACTATGTCGCCGGTTGGGAAGGCTCATTCAACAGCATGGTGAAGGAGGATTGGCTCGAGACCATCAATCCTGCCGATGTTCCCAATCTTGCGAATATTCCCGAGAAAATCATCATTCGTGACGGCAAGGGCAATATCAAAGCGGTCCCGCGCGCAGTTGGCGGCATGTATTTCGGTGCGCGAACGGACACGGCTCCGATCGCCGTGAAGACCATCGATGATCTGCTCAGCCCCGATCTTAAGGGTGCGATCTGCTGGCCAGGCCCGACACAGAGCATGATGCTCCAAATCGTCGCGCTCGCCCTTCACGCCGGCGGCAGTGAAACGAATATGGAACCCGGGTGGAAGCTCATGACGGAATTGGCGAAATCCGGCAATATCGGCCGCGTCGCCATCACCGATATCGATTTCACCAATTCGCTGACGTCGGGCGAGACCTCCGTCGGCTTCTTCGCTGAGCCCGGCTGGGCGGCCGTGGCGAAGAACTTCCCGGTTACGCGTTTCACCAAGGACAGCAACTTCAAGGCCTTCCTCTACCAGAGCGGTTTCGGCGTCCTGAAGAATAGACCGAACACCAAGGCGACGCTCGATTTCGTCAACTTCGCGATCAGCCCGGACATGAATTCGCTCTACTCCAAGGTGGCTGGCGAAGCGCCGTTGAACAGCAAGGCGGTCACGCCCGACAATCTCAAGCATCTGTCCTTCACGTCTGACGAGTTTTCGAGCTTCGTCTATGTGCCGGACTACAATGTCGTTCTCGAACAGCAGGATGCCTGGTCCAAGCGCTGGGAGCAGGACATCGCCCCGTTGCTCTAAAGCGTGTCGCGGCAGGTTGTCGAAGGCGCGGGCGCGGCTTCGACAATCTCCCTTTCTCATGGCCCGCAAGGGCGAGGAAAAGGCTGTTCCACCATGACCAAGGTAAGGCGGCAACCCGTTGCCATTTCACTTCCGGATCGCCGAGATGCTGCCCTGACGCTCGGGCCAGCCCTGCTGGTGTTCGCATTCGGTTTTCTGTCACCGCTCATCAACCTGGCAATCGAAAGCTTGAAGGAGTTTACGCCGGGGCGCGTCGGCTCCGTGGAAAATGCCGCGGCAACGGTCCAAAACTATTACGAGCTTGCAAACCAGGCGTTTGCAAGCGTCCTGCTGACGACCTTCTGGATCGGTGGAGTTGCCGCGATCATCGGCCAGCTTGTGGCATTCCCGCTGGCCTATTTCATCGTGCGGCGCATTTCGCCGCGGATGCGCACGCTCGCTCTCGGCTTTTTGATTACGCTTGTTCTTTCCAGCGTCCTGATCAAGACGTATGCGATCGAACTGACCTTCGGGTCGGTCGGCATCTTCCGACCCTTCCTCTTGACACTGGGCCTTTCTCCCAACAGCCGCGAATATATTAATATCGTCGTTATTGCGGGTCTGGTTCACTCGATCATACCGGTCGCAACACTAACGCTGATTGGCGCGATGCAATCGATCGATCCGCGTCTGCTCGATGCAGCCCAGTCGCTCGGCGCGCCGGGATGGAAAGCCCATCTGTCGATCACGCTTCCCCTGAGCTTCCCGGCTCTGATCTCAAGCACGCTTGTGTCGCTGACTTTCGCGATCAGCGCCTTCGTCATTCCCATGGTGCTCGGGAGGGGCAGGGTGCTTTTCATGTCGAACGTCATCTACACCCGGTTCAGCGATATCGCCAACTATCCGAGCGGCGCGGCGATCTCGCTCGTCATGCTTGCCGTGGCCTTGGCGGTCGTCGCCGTCATAACGTTTGCGCAGGCGCGGAGGATTTCCCGATGAGCATACAGTCTCTTGCAGCGCGAACCGGAGACCGGATCGCCGGTTCTCTTGCCTACGGTGTCATCGGCCTTGGATTGGCGTTCCTCGCCATCCCGTTGGTGATAACGTGCGTGATGGCTTTCGACGCCAGGACCTACCTCGGCCCGATGCCGCCGCCTGCCCTGTCGCTTCACTGGTTCGAACGGCTGGTCTCCCAGGCGGATATCCTTGCCAGCCTGCGCACCAGCCTCATCTTGGCGGTACTCACGACGGTTCTGTCCGTCACGATTGGAACTGCGGCGGCTGTCGGTCTTGCCCGGGGCAATTTTCCAGGAAAGGCAGCGCTGACTTCGGCCTTTCTCTCGCCACTCATCGTCCCGCCTGTTGTCATTGGATTCGGCCTGCTGCTTTTCCTTTCCAAGGCCGGTATCACAAATGGTATGGCGCGCCTGCTGCTCGGCCACGTGATCGTGACGTTGCCCTATTGCATAAGGACCAGTCTCGCCAGCCTTCTCGGCAGCGACCAACGATTGACGGAAGCCGCAATGGTTCTCGGCGCCACCGAGCGCCAGGCTTTCTGGACCATTACCCTGCCGCTCATGCGGACCGGCGTCGTCACCGGCGCGATCTTCGCCTTCGCAATTTCGATGGATGACGTATCGATCAGTCTCTTTCTGAGCGATCCGTCCGCAACGACATTGCCTGTTACGCTGGTCAGCAACATGCGCGCGGCTTTCGATCTGACGATCGCTGCGGCGGCCGTGGTCCTGATTGCCGTCACCGCGTTGCTGATCGTCGTGCTGGACCGTGTCGTCGGCTTCGATACCGTCGTCGGCCAAGGCCTGTTTCGTTCATGAGGACAATACGATGAATTCTGCCGTGGAATTTCAAGGGGTCAGCAAGCGCTTCGGCGAAACTGTCGCCCTCGGTGATATCTCCTTCTCGGTGAACGCAGGTGAAACAATCGCACTGCTTGGACCGAGCGGCTGCGGCAAGACCACCATTCTTCGGCTCATTGCCGGATTCGAGCGGCCCGACAAAGGCTCGATCTTGATCGACGGCGAGCCGATGGCCGGATTGAAACCCTATGAGCGCAATGTCGGGCTGCTGTTCCAGCACTACGCTCTTTTCCCGCATATGACCGTCGAACAGAACATCGGTTACGGACTTCGCCATCGCAACCATCCGCCGGGGCAAATACCGCGCCGCATTGCCGAGATGCTGGAGCTCGTCCGGCTCACCGGTTTCGGACAGCGGCGGCCGCACCAGTTGAGCGGCGGCCAGCAGCAGCGTGTTGCGCTTGCGCGGGCGCTTGCCACCCATCCAAGCCTCCTTCTCCTGGATGAGCCCCTGTCGGCCCTCGACGCCAAACTTCGCCATGAGCTGCGCACCGAATTGAAGGATGTGCTCGCCGCGGTCGGCTCGACCGCCATCGTTGTAACCCACGACCAGGAGGAGGCAATGAGCCTGGGAGAGCGCATATTCGTGATGAACCGCGGAGCAATCATGCAATCCGGCAGGCCGGATGATGTGTATTGGCGTCCAGACTCGCGTTTCGTCGCGGATTTCATGGGGCGGACGAATTGGATTCATGGCTCGATTTCGGCCGCGGGCGGAACGGCCCGGAAATTTCGCTCCGAATCCGGCTGGGAGTTTCCGGTCGTGTCCACGGGAAGTCTTTCAGGTGCCGCCGAGATTTGCGTGAGGCCGGAAAGCGTCGAGTTATCGTCCGGCGCTCCGGGTGCCGGAGCCATGCCCGGACGCGTTGCCGACGTCGTGACACTCGGCGCCTTCAGGCATGTCGTTCTGGACCTCGCCAGTGGCGACCGCATAATCTCGGCTTGCCCGAACCGTCCAGACATAGCCTTCGCTCGCGGGCAGGAGATCAGCGTTTCCATTCCCCCCGAGGCATGCGTTCTCTTCGCGCGATAGACTGGCATTGATGGGGCGCAGCCTGCACTGCGCCCGGGGGCTAAGGGTCACCAGTTGCCGGAAGGACATGGTTCGTCCAATATCCGCTTATAGGCGGAGAGGCCCTCGGCTCTCGAGCGCCACAAAGTATGGAATGCGGCCTCTGATGCTTGATCTTGATTCCTATCTGCTTCGTGCATTTCTGACCGTCGCGGAGATCGGCACCGTCAATGGAGCAGCCGTCAAGCTGAACAGAACGCAGGCGGCCGTGAGCATGCAGATCCGCAAACTGGAGGAGCTTGTCGGCGTTACGTTGTTTTCGCGTTCGTCAAAAGGCCTCGAGCTGACGAGCCATGGGCAGATCATGCTGGCTTATGCCCGCGAAATGGTCGCCCTCAGCGACGAGGTCGGGAAAAGGCTGACAGGCAAGATGATCGAGGACCGCATTCGCCTCGGCGTCGTTGAGGACTTCGCAGCCGGCCACCTGATCGACATTCTTAGTGCCTTCAGAGCCCAGAACCCGAAGGTCGAGATCGACATCATTGTCGAGCCGAATCGCCGCCTCGCCAAACTGTTTGAAGACAGGAAGCTGGATCTCGTGGTTTGCGATATCACCTGCCTCTCGCGAAAACCGACCCTGATCTGGACCGAATATTTGATGTGGACGGTCAGATCCGATTTCGTGGCGGATACGGAAAAACCGCTTCCCATCATCATGTTCGAGGAGGAGTGTCCCTGGACGCTTCCGACGATTGCGGCGCTGTCCCAGCGGAACGTCAAGTGGAAGACGGCGTGCGTCGCATCGACGCTGGTGGCCATGGCGACCGCGGTTCGCGTCGGTATCGGTATCGCGCCAATGATGCTCAATACGAAACCGGAGGGCTGCCGGACGCTTGACAGATCGGCGGATCTGCCCGGTCCGGTGCGCATCGAGATCGGTCTGTATGCTCAACCCGAGACGGCCGAAGGCGCGCGCTACCTTGTGGACTTCATTTCGCGGCATACGGCCATATTGTCCAGCTAGAGCATGATGCCGAAAAGCGTGATCGGTTTTCGGACGACATCCTGCTCCAGGAGCGTTCAGCTTCCATTATATCGGGTCAATTTAATTCCCTCTACCGGAGTGGCGAGCGAAGCCCCACAGTGATCGGAAGAAGGGTCGATGGCCCAATCTCAAGCATTCATGGAAGTCTGCGAATACGATGATGGGGCAAGCCAAAGTTGACGAAACTCTCCTTGCGGATGCCGCCTATCTGCCCGGCCAGGTCGCAAACCTCACCAGGGGAGCGAGCGTGACGGCGCAAACCAACGAAATACTGGAGCGCATCGATGACATGCTGCTGCGTGAAGGTACCGACAAGTCAGAGATCATTCTCGCCAACATCTGGCTCAGGGACCTTGCCTCATTCGAGGAAATGAACAGAGCCTGGGATGCTTGGATGCCGGATGGCGGAACACCACGGCGGGCGACGTTTGAGGACAAGAATCTCCCGCCGATGTGCGTCATCCGTATTGACGTAGCCGCGTCGCGAAAGAGTGGGGCCGGGCAAATTTGAGCCGCCTTCGCTCGTCATCTTCATAGCCTTGTCAGCGAAGCCGAAGCGGAATTCCGCACTTTCGGCATCATGCGCTAAGGGCGGATGACACAGACATTGGCCTCGTAGGCGCAGGGATCGTCCTGCACCGCGATATCGATGACCTTCGCTTTCGGGGCCAGCGGCTCACGCCGCACGGGAGGATAGAAGCCGTAGCGCTCGCCGCCGACATAGGTTCCGCCATCGGCTTGATAGACGTAAGACGTGCCGGCATAGGTGTCGCCGTCACCCTGCGCCTGGGGTACGACGACGATGAGATTGTTGCGGGCGACGCGATTGGTCGCCGGCGATGAAAACTGTTTCAGGAACGGCATCCGTTCTTTGCGGTTCCGATATCGATAGGCATTGTCGAAACGGATGCCGCGATTGCGCCAGTTCACACGTTCGCCGAGAAGCAGCCCGCCATGAAAAGCGTGGCGGTGGTCGGAAAAGCGACGTTCATGACGGCGGTCGCCAGCTTCGGCGGGAAGTGCAGCAAGCGCGGACAGGGCAAGCAGGGCGACTGCGGACAGACTTCGAAACATGGGTGGCCGGCCTCCGGAATTCCGATCCCTAACAAATCGTTAACGCCAGATTGCGCCAAAAGCCGAAGCTTGTCCATTCGGGCCGGAGAAACAGCGCAAAATTTGAGCGGAAAGGGCCAGTTTTGTTAGCCCGCAAACTTCCCGGTAACGCGAATCGATTAAATTAAAAGCAGACAGCGATTGTGCTTGTCGTCGGCGTTCCCGGTGATTAAACGTCGCAATTGATGCAACGCACACAGAGAATTTTGTCATTCGTGTGGTTGACTGAGCATGCTCCGAATTCGGGAGTGCAGAATAGCCGCCGCGAGGTTCTGATGGCGAACGTGACAAATAACCGGCCCCTATCGCCGCATTTGCAAATTTACAAGCCTATCCCCACCATGATCATGTCCATCGTTCACCGTATCACCGGTGGCGCCCTCTATGTCGGCACGATCCTCGTGGCCTGGTGGCTGATCGCGGCGGCAAGTGGCCAGGGTTCTTACGATTGGGCCAACTGGGTGCTCGGCAGCCTTCTCGGCAAGCTCGTCCTTCTCGGTTATACCTGGGCGCTGTTGCACCATATGCTCGGCGGCTTCCGCCACTTCATGTGGGATCTCGGCTACGGCTTCGGGAAAGAGTTCTCGACCAAGCTCGCCATCGCCAACATTATCGGGTCGCTCTGTCTGACCGTGCTGGTCTGGGTGATCGGCTTCCTCATTCGCTTCTGAAGGTCCTCTGATGGATATGCGCACCCCTCTCGGTAAGGTTCGCGGGCTCGGCTCCGCCAAGGACGGCACGGACCATTTCTGGCGCCAGCGGCTGACGGCCGTCGCCAATGTTCCGCTCATCCTCTTCTTCGTCTTCTTCATGCTCGCCTATGCCGGCGCGCCCTATGCGGATGTGGTTCGCGCGCTGTCGAACCCCTTCGTCGCGGTGGTCATGGGGCTGATGGTGATCTCGGGCGTCATCCACATGAAGCTCGGCATGCAGGTCATCATCGAGGATTACGTGCATGGCGAATTCGGCAAGGTCGCTCTCCTGATGCTGAACACGTTCTTTGCGATCCTGATCGCCGGCCTCTGTCTCTTCGCCATTCTGAAAATCGCATTCGTAGGATAAGCTGATATGGCACCGACTTCACCCGCCCAGAATGGCAAAGCCTACAAGTATGTCGATCACTCCTACGACGTGATCGTCGTCGGCGCCGGCGGCGCCGGGCTGCGCGCCACGCTCGGCATGGCCGAGCAGGGTTTCCGCACGGCCTGCATCACCAAGGTATTTCCGACCCGCTCGCATACGGTCGCGGCCCAGGGCGGCATCGCCGCCTCGCTGCGCAACATGACACCGGATAGCTGGCAGTGGCACCTCTACGACACCGTCAAGGGTTCCGACTGGCTCGGCGACGTCGACGCCATGCAGTATCTCACCATGGAAGCGCCGAAGGCGGTCTATGAGCTCGAGCATTACGGCGTGCCGTTCTCGCGCAACGAGGAAGGCAAGATCTATCAGCGCCCGTTCGGCGGCCACATGCAGAATTACGGCGAAGGCCCGCCGGTACAGCGCACCTGCGCCGTTGCCGATCGTACCGGCCACGCCATCCTGCATACGCTCTACGGCCAGTCGCTGCGCAACAATGCCGAATTCTTCATCGAGTATTTTGCGCTCGACCTGATCATGTCGGAAGACGGCAGCCGCTGCATCGGCGTGGTCGCCTGGTGCCTCGATGACGGCACGATCCATCGCTTCGCCGCCAAGATGGTGGTGCTGGCGACCGGCGGCTACGGCCGCGCCTATTTCTCGGCCACATCCGCCCATACCTGCACCGGCGACGGCGGCGGCATGGTGGCGCGTGCCGGCCTGCCGCTGCAGGACATGGAATTCGTCCAGTTTCATCCGACCGGCATCTACGGTTCAGGCTGTCTGATCACCGAAGGCGCGCGCGGTGAAGGCGGTTACCTCGTCAACTCCGAGGGCGAGCGCTTCATGGAGCGTTATGCCCCTTCGGCCAAGGACCTTGCCTCGCGCGACGTCGTTTCGCGCTGCATGACGCTGGAAATCCGCGAAGGCCGCGGCGTCGGCAAGAACAAGGACCACATCTTCCTGCATCTCGACCATCTCGATCCGGCCGTTCTTCATGAACGCCTGCCGGGGATTTCCGAGAGCGCCAAGATCTTCGCTGGCGTCGACGTCACGCGCGAACCGATCCCGGTTCTGCCGACCGTTCACTACAATATGGGCGGCATTCCCACGAATTATTGGGGCGAAGTGCTGAACGCCGACGGTGCCAATCCGGAACGGATCATTCCCGGCCTGATGGCTGTGGGTGAAGCCGGCTGTGCTTCGGTGCACGGCGCCAACCGTCTCGGCTCCAACTCGCTGATCGACCTCGTGGTCTTCGGCCGCGCCGCTGCGATCCGCGCCGGCGAGGTGATCGACCGCGCAGCGCCAATCCCGCATCTCAACGTCGCAGCCTGCGACAAGATCATGGACCGCTTCGACGGTCTGCGTCACGCCAGCGGCGGCACGCCGACGGCGGAACTGCGCGAGAAGATGCAGCGCGCCATGCAGGAAGACGCCGCCGTCTTCCGGACACAGGAATCGCTGGAATCCGGTTGCCGGCGTATCTCTGCGATCTGGGGCGAGATGAAGGACATCAAGGTCACCGACCGCTCGATGATCTGGAACTCGGATCTGGTCGAGACGCTGGAGCTGCAGAACCTGATGGCCAATGCCATCACGACGATCTACGGCGCCGAAGCCCGCAAGGAGAGCCGCGGTTCGCATGCACGCGAGGATTATACCGAGGGTGCGTTCGCCGGCCGCGACGACGTCAACTGGCGCAAACACACGCTCGCCTGGGTCAGCGAGGCCGGCGACGTCAAGCTCGACTATCGGCCGGTTCACACCGAGCTCATTGCCGAAGGCATCGATCCGCATAAGATCGAGCCGAAGGCTCGCGTGTACTGATCTCAAGAGGAACCGGACATGGTTGAACTCGCTCTCCCCAAGAATTCTCAGATGCGTGAAGGCAAGGTCTGGCCGAAGCCGGCGGGTGCCAAGAACACCCGCGAATTCCGCGTCTATCGCTGGAGCCCGGACGACGGTCAGAACCCGTCGATCGATACCTTCTACATCGATATCGACGATTGCGGACCGATGGTGCTCGACGGTCTGCTCTACATCAAGAACAAGATCGACCCGACGCTGACGCTGCGTCGTTCCTGTCGCGAGGGCATCTGCGGGTCCTGCGCGATGAATATCGACGGCACGAACACGCTCGCCTGCACCAAGGGCCTCGACGATATCAAGGGTGCGGTGAAGATCTATCCGCTGCCGCATCTGCCCGTCGTCAAGGATCTGGTTCCGGACCTCACCAACTTCTATGCCCAGCATCGTTCGATCGAGCCATGGCTGAAGACGGTGTCGCCGGCGCCAGCCAAGGAGTGGAAGCAGAGCCACGAGGACCGGCAGAAGCTCGACGGCCTCTATGAATGCATCCTCTGCGCCTGCTGCTCTACCTCCTGTCCGAGCTACTGGTGGAACGGCGACCGCTATCTCGGCCCGGCCGTTCTGCTGCAGGCCTATCGCTGGCTGATCGATTCCAGAGACGAGGCGACCGGCGAGCGCCTCGACAATCTCGAGGATCCGTTCCGTCTCTATCGCTGCCACACGATCATGAACTGTGCGCAGACCTGCCCGAAGGGCCTCAACCCGGCCAAGGCGATCGCCGAAATCAAGAAGATGATGGTCGAGCGCCGGGTTTGATCAGCCTCGGTACCGATGGCGGAATAGACGGCTTCGATCCCGGAGCCGTCACCGAGATCAGGTCGAGGCTTGCCTCGGTGCGCGAACAGGGCCTCAGCATCGGTGCTGGTGCAATCCTTCTGCGGGGTTCGCCGGAGCGCTATTCCGAGACATTGCGCGCGTTCGACAGGGATCCTGACAGAGATGAACGCGGGCAACACCTTGCTGACAAATTCTATGTGCAGGAAGTTTTGCAGCGGGACAGTTGAACTGTATCGTTTTTCGGTTAGTTGTTGTCACGGGCAATTTATGCAGCCCGACTTGATTAACCAAAGCGAATTAAGATAATCGGACTTGTCTCACGCCCGTTTCTCTACGGCGCTAGCCGAATTCAGGAGTATGATGATGCAGTTGCGATATGCGATGACAGGTCTGGTGGTGGTTCTGTCGCTAGCCGGTTGTGATCGGACGGCATATAATTACAACTCCAGCTCAAACTCGGTGCCAACGCCGTTGACTGCGCAGCCGGTTCCCTCCGTACAGGGCGGGCAGCTTCCGCCGCCGACCGGCAGTTCGCAGTTTCCGGCCGCACCGACGGCGACGGCGCCGATGCCGGGCGCTCAGCCCGGCGCAATGGCCGCCAATGCGCTCGATATCACCAAGGAATCGATGGTCGGTAGCTGGCGTGTCAACGGCAGCTGCGACATGTTCCTGACGCTCACCAATCTCGGCAGCGGTTCGCGCGGCGGAACGCGTGGCTGCGTCGGCGAGCTGACGGCGATGGGCTCCTGGGAGGTCGCCGGCAAGCAGGTGCTGCTCAAGGACCGCTCGGGCAACCAGCTCGGCAGCGTCTACAAGACGGCCGACAACCGCTTCGAGGGACAGACGAGCACAGGCCAGTCGATCAGCCTCAGCCGGTAAATGTTCCGGCGGGTCTCCGCCGTTGACTGACAGGCGGACATGCCCTCATGCAACCAATGCCGGATTATGCGCTCAGCGTCTGCGAACAGCTTAAAGCGCTGACCGCATCGGGCGCGCTCCAGGTCGATTCCGCCCAGATGGATGTGGCAAAGAGCCTCGACCGGGTGCTCGCGGGGCTGAAGCAGCGGCGGCCGGCGGCAAAATCGAGCGCGCTCGGCTGGCTGTTTGCCGCCAAGAAGAAATCCGGCGACGGCATCAAGGGGCTTTATATCCACGGCAGCGTCGGGCGCGGCAAGACCATGCTGATGGATATGTTTTTCGCCATGGCGCCATGCCGGAAGAAACGCCGGGCGCATTTCCACGAATTCATGGCAGATGTGCATAACCGCATCGCGGCGCACCGGCTCAAGCTTAAGAACGGCGAGACGAGGCAGGCCGATCCGATGCCGCCGGTCGCCGCAGCGCTGTACGACGAGGCAGAACTGCTCTGCTTCGACGAGTTCACGGTCACCGACATCGCCGATGCGATGATCCTGTCGCGGCTGTTCTCCGAGCTTTTCGCGCGCGGATGCGTGCTGGTCGCGACCTCGAACGTCGAGCCCGACAATCTCTACCGGGATGGCCTCAATCGTGGCCTGTTCCTGCCCTTCGTCGCCTTGCTCAAGCAGCATGTCGATGTCGTCACCCTGGATTCGCCGACCGACTACCGGATGGAGAAGCTGAGCAGCCAGCCGGTCTATCTGGTGCCGATCAACGAGCATAACGACATGGCGATGGATGCGTCCTGGACACAGGCGCTGCATGGGCGCAAGGCGCAGCCGCTTAATATTCCAATGAAGGGGCGCCACATCCATGTGCCGCTCGCCGTCGACCGCATGGCGCGGTTCTCTTTCGCCGATCTTTGCGAAAAGCCGCTCGGGGCGGTCGACTTTCTCGCCATCGCCGAACGTTTCGATACGGTCTTCGTCGATCACATTCCGTTGCTCGGGCCGGAAAAGCGAAACCAGATCAAACGGTTCATCATTCTGGTCGATACATTCTACGATCATGCCGTGCGGCTTTACATTTCCGCGGCGGCCATGCCGGAGGAACTGCTGCTGCACCGCCGGGGCACCGAGGGCTTCGAATTCGACCGCACGGCGTCGCGTCTGTTCGAGATGCGCAGTGCGGAATATCTTGCGCTGCACCATGAGAAACGCGCCGCAGAGTAACAATTTGGTGACAGAATACCTTACGTTTACGTAAGAATTTTTGTATCTAAACGATTGAAAACGCTGCATCAAAAATAATGAATTGCCATTTTTTGGCTTTGGGTCTATGCGATTGCGTCATTGGGCGGTGCCTTGCGCGTCCGTTCGACGAATTTGATCGCAAAGGAAACAGCGAAAATGGCGCGTAACAAGATCGCACTCATTGGTTCTGGCATGATTGGTGGCACGCTGGCGCACCTCGCCGGCCTGAAGGAACTGGGCGACATCGTTCTCTTCGACATCGCGGACGGCATTCCCCAGGGCAAGGGTCTCGATATTTCCCAGTCGTCGCCGGTCGAAGGCTTCGACGTCAATCTGACGGGCGCCAGCGACTATTCCGCGATCGAAGGCGCTGACGTCTGCATCGTGACGGCGGGCGTCGCCCGCAAGCCCGGCATGAGCCGCGACGACCTTCTCGGCATCAACCTCAAGGTCATGGAACAGGTCGGCGCCGGCATCAAGAAGTATGCCCCCAATGCCTTCGTGATCTGCATCACCAACCCGCTCGACGCCATGGTCTGGGCGCTGCAGAAGTTTTCCGGCCTTCCGGCCAACAAGGTCGTCGGCATGGCCGGCGTTCTCGACTCCTCGCGTTTCCGTCTTTTCCTCGCCAAGGAATTCAACGTGTCCGTCCAGGACGTCACGGCCTTCGTTCTCGGCGGCCACGGCGACACGATGGTGCCGCTCGCCCGCTACTCGACGGTCGGCGGCATTCCGCTCACCGATCTCGTCACCATGGGCTGGGTCACCAAGGAGCGCCTCGAAGAGATCATCCAGCGCACCCGTGACGGCGGCGCCGAAATCGTCGGCCTGCTGAAGACCGGCTCGGCCTATTACGCCCCGGCCGCCTCGGCGATCGAGATGGCCGAATCCTACCTCAAGGACAAGAAGCGCGTTCTGCCTTGTGCTGCCCACCTCTCCGGTCAGTACGGCGTCAAGGACATGTATGTCGGCGTTCCCACCGTCATCGGCGCCGGCGGCGTCGAGCGCATCATCGAGATCGATCTCAACAAGACCGAGAAGGAAGCCTTCGACAAGTCCGTCGGCGCCGTCGCCGGTCTCTGCGAAGCCTGCATCAACATCGCGCCTGCCCTCAAGTAGTCGATGGGCTGAAGTAATCGAAACAGGGATACACCCATGAACATTCATGAATATCAGGCCAAGGCTCTGCTGAAGGGCTATGGCGCGCCGGTTGCCGAAGGTGTGGCTATTCTCAAGGTTGAAGAAGCCGAGGCTGCCGCCAAGTCGCTTCCCGGTCCGCTTTACGTGGTCAAGAGCCAGATCCATGCCGGCGGCCGCGGCAAGGGCAAGTTCAAGGAACTGTCGCCGGAAGCCAAGGGCGGCGTGCGTCTCGCCAAGTCGATCGACGAAGTCGTCGCCCATGCCAAGGAAATGCTGGGCAACACGCTGGTGACGGCGCAGACCGGCGAAGCCGGCAAGCAGGTCAACCGCCTGTACATCGAAGACGGCGCCGACATCGCTCGCGAGCTCTATTGCTCGCTGCTGGTCGACCGCTCGGTCGGTCGCGTGGCTTTCGTGGTCTCCACCGAAGGCGGCATGGACATCGAAGCTGTCGCCCACGACACGCCTGAGAAGATCCAGACGATCGCCATCGATCCGCAAGCCGGCGTGACGGCTGCCGACGTTGCTGCGATCTCCAAGGCTTTTGAGCTCGAGGGTGCTGCCGCCGAAGACGCCAAGACGCTTTTCCCGATGCTCTACAAGGCCTTCGGCGAGAAGGACATGGCTCTGCTTGAGATCAATCCGCTGATCGTCATGAAGGACGGCCACCTGCGCGTCCTCGATGCCAAGATGTCTTTCGATGGCAATGCGCTCTTCCGTCACGACGACGTCAAGGTGCTGCGCGACGAGACCGAAGAAGACGCCAAGGAAATCGAGGCCTCGAAGTGGGACCTCGCCTATGTCGCGCTCGACGGCAACATCGGCTGCATGGTCAACGGTGCGGGCCTTGCCATGGCGACCATGGACATCATCAAGCTCTACGGCAAGGAGCCGGCTAACTTCTGCGACGTCGGCGGCGGCGCCGGCAAGGAGAAGGTTGCTGCAGCTTTCAAGATCATCACCGCAGACCCCAAGGTCGAAGGCATTCTCGTCAACATCTTCGGCGGCATCATGAAGTGCGACGTCATTGCCGAGGGCGTGATTGCCGCGGTCAAGGAAGTCGGCCTCAAGGTTCCGCTCGTCGTGCGCCTTGAGGGCACCAATGTCGAGCTCGGCAAGAAGATCCTGAACGAGTCGGGTCTGGCGATCACGGCGGCTGACGACTTGGACGATGCGGCCAAGAAGATCGTCGCGGCGATCAACGGCTAATTTTGAAGGATCTGAAAGAATGTCTATTCTCGTCAACAAAGACACCAAGGTCCTCGTTCAGGGTCTGACCGGCAAGACCGGCACATTCCACACCGAACAGGCGCTCGCTTACTACGGCACCCAGATGGTCGGCGGTATCCATCCGAAGAAGGGTGGCGAAACCTGGACCGGCGCAAAGGGCGAAAGCCTGCCGATCTTTGCAACCGTTGCCGAGGGCAAGGAAAAGACCGGCGCCAACGCGACCGTCATCTATGTTCCGCCGGCAGGAGCCGCCGACGCGATCATCGAGGCGATCGACGCCGAGATCCCGTTCATCACCTGCATCACCGAAGGCATCCCGGTCATGGACATGGTGCGGGTCAAGGCTCGCCTCGACCGCTCCAAGTCGCGCCTGCTCGGTCCGAACTGCCCGGGTATCATGACGCCGGAAGAATGCAAGATCGGCATCATGCCGGGCTCGATCTTCCGCAAGGGTTCGGTCGGTATCGTTTCCCGCTCGGGCACGCTGACCTATGAAGCCGTGTTCCAGACCTCCAACGAAGGTCTCGGCCAGACGACGGCCGTCGGCATCGGCGGCGACCCGGTCAAGGGCACCGAGTTCATCGACGTCCTGGAAATGTTCCTGGCCGATGAAGCGACCCAGTCGATCATCATGATCGGTGAAATCGGTGGTGCGGCTGAAGAGGACGCAGCGCAGTTCCTGAAGGACGAAGCCAAGAAGGGCCGCAAGAAGCCGATGGCTGGCTTCATTGCCGGCCGTACGGCGCCGAAGGGCCGCACCATGGGCCATGCCGGCGCTGTGGTTTCCGGCGGCAAGGGCGATGCGGAATCGAAGATCGCGGCGATGGAATCGGCAGGCATCAAGGTATCTCCCTCTCCGGCCCGCCTCGGCAAGACGCTGGTTGAAGTCCTCAAGGGCTAAGCCACCTATATAGACCGGGCGGAGGAACGGCATCTGCGCCTTCCGCCCGGCCTCGACAACACCAGACCAGCAGATGCGCCGCGGACAGGCGGCAATCGGAATGCGGCAGCCGGCCATCAAGCCGGCAAATTCATCAAAGTCAGGAGGCGGACGGAAGCGTCCGCATATCACCATGGCACGGCAAGAAGCCAACGAGCAGTTTCAGATCACCTCGTTTCTGGATGGCGCCAACGCTGCCTATATCGAGCAGCTCTACGCGCGGTACGAAGAAGATCCGGCATCGGTCGACGATCAGTGGCGGTCCTTCTTCAAGGCGCTGGAGGAGGATCCCAGCGATGTGAAAAGGGCGGCCAAGGGCGCTTCCTGGCGCAAGAAGAACTGGCCGCTTCAGGCAAGCGGCGATCTGGTATCGGCTCTCGATGGCGACTGGGGCATCGTCGAGAAGGTGATCGAGACCAAGGTCAAGGCCAAGGCCGAAGCTCAGGGCAAGCCTGCCGACAGCACCGAGGTGCTGCAGGCGACGCGCGATTCCGTGCGCGCCATCATGATGATCCGCGCCTACCGCATGCGCGGCCACCTGCATGCCAAGCTCGACCCGCTCGGCATCGCCGCTTCCGTCGACGACTATCACGAGCTCTCGGCGGAGAATTACGGTTTCACGGCCGCCGATTACGACCGCAAGATCTTCATCGATAACGTGCTCGGCCTCGAATACGCGACCATCCGCGAGATGATCGAAATCCTCGAGCGCACCTATTGCTCGACGCTCGGCGTCGAATTCATGCATATCTCCAATCCGGAAGAAAAGGCCTGGATCCAAGAGCGCATCGAAGGGCCGGACAAGGGTGTGGCCTTCACGCCGGAAGGCAAGAAGGCGATCCTTGCCAAGCTCGTCGAAGCCGAAGGCTACGAGCAGTTCCTCGACGTCAAGTTCAAGGGCACGAAGCGTTTCGGCCTTGACGGCGGCGAATCGCTGATCCCGGCGCTGGAGCAGATACTCAAGCGCGGCGGCCATCTCGGCCTCAAGGAAGCCGTGTTCGGCATGGCCCATCGCGGCCGCCTGAACGTGCTCTCTCAGGTCATGGGCAAGCCGCACCGGGCGATCTTTCACGAGTTCAAGGGCGGCTCGGCCGCTCCCGACGAGGTCGAGGGCTCGGGTGACGTCAAGTACCATCTCGGCGCCTCCTCCGACCGCGAATTCGACGGCAACAAGATCCACGTTTCGCTGACGGCGAACCCGTCGCATCTCGAAATCGTCGATCCCGTCGTCATGGGCAAGGCCCGCGCCAAGCAGGATATGAACGCCACCGTCTGGGACGGTGACATCATCCCGCTTTCCGAACGCGCCAAGGTGCTGCCGCTGCTGATCCATGGCGATGCGGCCTTTGCCGGCCAGGGTGTCATTGCCGAAATCCTCGGCCTGTCCGGTCTGCGCGGTCACCGCGTTGCCGGCACCATGCATGTGATCATCAACAACCAGATCGGCTTCACGACCAACCCGGCCTTCTCGCGCTCGTCGCCTTATCCGTCCGACGTCGCCAAGATGATCGAGGCGCCGATCCTGCACGTCAACGGCGACGATCCGGAAGCGGTGGTCTATGGGGCCAAGATCGCCACCGAATTCCGCATGAAGTTCCACAAGCCTGTTGTGCTCGACCTGTTCTGCTACCGCCGCTACGGCCACAATGAAGGCGACGAACCGTCCTTCACGCAGCCAAAGATGTACAAGGTGATCCGCGCCCACAAGACCGTGCTGCAGCTCTATGCGGCCCGTCTCGTCGCCGAGGGCCTGCTCACCGACGGTGAAGTCGAGAAAATGAAGGCCGACTGGCGCGCCCATCTCGAGCAGGAGTTCGAGGCCGGCCAGCACTACAAGCCGAACAAGGCCGACTGGCTGGACGGCGAGTGGTCGGGCCTGCGTACGGCCGACAATGCCGACGAGCAGCGCCGCGGCAAGACCGCCGTGCCGATGAAGACGCTGAAGGAGATCGGCCGCAAGCTCTCCGAGATCCCGGCGGGCTTCAACGCGCACCGCACGATCCAGCGCTTCATGGAAAACCGCGCCAACATGATCGCCAGCGGCGAGGGTATCGACTGGGCGATGGCCGAAGCGCTCTCCTTCGGCGCGCTCTGCGTCGAAGGCAGCAAGATCCGCCTGTCCGGCCAGGATTGTGAACGCGGCACCTTCTCGCAGCGTCACTCGGTTCTCTACGATCAGGAAACCGAAGAGCGCTACATCCCGCTTGCCAATCTTTCGCCGACGCAGGGGCGCTACGAAGTCATCAATTCGATGCTTTCGGAAGAGGCCGTGCTCGGTTTCGAATATGGCTATTCGCTTGCCCGCCCGAATGCGCTGACGCTCTGGGAAGCCCAGTTCGGCGATTTCGCCAACGGCGCGCAGGTGGTCTTCGATCAGTTCATCTCGTCGGGCGAACGCAAGTGGCTGCGCATGTCGGGCCTCGTCTGCCTGCTGCCGCACGGCTATGAAGGTCAGGGTCCGGAACACTCCTCGGCCCGCCTCGAGCGTTTCCTGCAGCTTTGCGCTGAGGATAACATGCAGGTCGCCAACGTCACGACGCCGGCGAACTACTTCCACATCCTGCGTCGGCAGGTAAAGCGCGACTTCCGCAAGCCGCTGATCCTGATGACGCCGAAGTCGCTGCTGCGCCACAAGCGGGCGGTCTCCACGCTTGCCGAAATGGCCGGCGAATCCGCCTTCCATCGCCTGCTCTGGGACGATGCCGAGGTGATCAAGGATGGTCCGATCAAGCTGCAGAAGGACAACAAGATCCGCCGCGTCGTCATGTGCTCCGGCAAGGTCTATTACGATCTTCTCGAAGAGCGTGAAAAGCGCGGCATCGACGACGTCTATCTCTTGCGTGTCGAGCAGCTCTATCCGTTCCCGGCAAAGGCGCTGATCAACGAGCTGTCGCGCTTCCGCAATGCCGAGATGGTCTGGTGCCAGGAAGAGCCGAAGAACATGGGTGCATGGTCGTTCATCGACCCCTTCCTCGAATGGGTGCTCGCCCATATCGACGCGAAGTACCAGCGCGTCCGTTATACCGGTCGTCCAGCCGCCGCCTCGCCGGCGACGGGCCTGATGTCCAAGCATCTGTCGCAGCTCGCCGCATTCCTCGAGGATGCATTGGGCGGTTAAGACAAGGGGGGCGCAATGGCTTATTTCTTTCTGAGACTGCAGCCGCCGCGCCCCACTTTCCCGCATGACGGGACCGGGGAGGAAATGGCGGCGATGAAACGCCATGCCGAATACTGGCATCGGAACGCTCTTGCGGGATCGGCGATCATCGTCGGCCCCGTCTTCGAGGGTGAAGGCGCCTGGGGCATGGCGATCGTCGAGGTCGAGGATCAGGCGGCGGCGCAGGTTCTTGCCGACGGCGATCCGATCATCGCTTCCGGTTTCGGTTTCCGCTTCGATATCCTGCCGATGCCCTCGATCATCTCGCGGCCGCCCGCCGTCTGAAACGCATAAACGAAAACACACCAAATCAGGATCTGAACAATGGCCACAGAAATCCGCGTTCCAACTCTCGGTGAATCCGTCAGCGAGGCAACCGTCGGCACCTGGTTCAAGAAGGTCGGCGACGCCATCAAGGCCGACGAGCCGATTCTCGAGCTTGAAACCGACAAGGTGACCATCGAAGTTCCAGCACCGGCCTCCGGCACGCTTTCGGAAATCGTCGTCGCCGCCGGCGAGACCGTCGGCCTCGGCGCGCTGCTCGGCCAGATCGCCGAAGGTGCTGCCGCTGCTGCGGCGCCGGCTGCTGCTGCACCGGCGGCCGCGCCTGCTGCTCCGGCTCCCGCCCAACCGGCCGCTGCCGCTCCGGCCCAGCCGGCGGTTGTCGCTGCTGCATCGTCATCGAGCGCTTCCGTCTCCACCATGCCGCCGGCACCGGCAGCTTCGAAGATGCTTGCCGAAAGCAACCTTTCCGCCGATCAGGTCGACGGTAGCGGCAAGCGCGGCCAGGTGCTGAAGGGCGACGTCATCGCCGCCGTCGCCAAGGGCATTTCCGCTCCGGCGGCTGTACCGGCGACGACGCCTGCGGCCGCGCGCGGCCCGTCGACGGTCGAGGATGCCTCGCGCGAAGAGCGCGTGAAGATGACGCGCCTGCGCCAGACGATCGCCAAGCGCCTCAAGGATGCGCAAAACACCGCCGCCATGCTGACCACCTACAACGAGGTGGACATGAAGGCGGTCATGGACCTGCGCAACAAGTACAAGGACATTTTCGAGAAGAAGCACGGCGTCAAGCTCGGCTTCATGGGCTTCTTCACCAAGGCGGTGACGCATGCGCTGAAGGAACTACCGGCCGTCAACGCCGAAATCGACGGCACCGACGTCATCTACAAGAACTACTGCCATGTCGGCATGGCCGTCGGCACGGATAAAGGTCTCGTCGTTCCCGTCATCCGCGACGCCGACCAGATGTCGATCGCCGAAATCGAAAAGGAGCTCGGCCGTCTTGCCAAGGCAGCCCGTGATGGCTCGCTCTCCATGGCCGACATGCAGGGCGGCACCTTCACCATCACCAATGGCGGCGTTTACGGTTCGCTGATGTCTTCGCCGATCCTCAACGCGCCGCAGTCCGGCATTCTCGGCATGCACAAGATCCAGGAGCGGCCGGTTGCGATCGGCGGTCAGGTGGTCATCCGTCCGATGATGTATCTGGCACTGTCCTACGATCACCGCATGGTCGACGGCAAGGAAGCGGTCACCTTCCTCGTGCGCGTCAAGGAAAGCCTGGAAGATCCGGAACGTCTGGTTCTCGATCTCTAAGGGAGCGCTTTCGATGCGGAACCGGATCATGCGAGCGGCGCGCCTTCTTCTTTGCGCTGCCGCCGCGCATGTCCCGGTCGCCGCATCGGCTGCCGGCTGGGATATCGGCAAGGCAAGCAGCAATTTTGAGCTGGTGGCACTCAGCGATGCCGAACTCTCCGGTCGGTCGATCGGCGCGATCCATATGGGCAATGTCGAACTGACCTCGGGGCGCATCGTTGCCGCCGATCCGCTCGCCCAGCCCGACCGTCCGGCACTCGCAAGAACGGTTGCGCCGGGCGAATATCCGGTGACGCTCTACCAGGCCTTCGGGCGCATCGCCGCTGCCAGCATGCGGTTTGCCGAGGGCAAGCCGGATCGTTGGGAGCTTGCGGTTCTGCCAGGGCAGGACCCGACGACGCTGAAGGACGGCGAGATCTTCGGCTACCCCGTCGATGCCGGCCTCGGCTGCTACATGGATGCCGATACGCTTGATCTGATCGGAGAGCGCGAAGAGCAGGTGCAGGCGCAGAAACCGGATTCCGACGTCAACTATTACGACGACGTGCTGGCGTCGGATCTCGACGCCAACAAGGGCATCTATGCGCTGCACCGGCCGGTCGCCGGCAGACGAGGCAATGTCGCGGTGTTCTGGAGCGGCTGGGGCGACGGTTTCTATCCGGTTTTCTGGGGGCTCGACAGGGATGGCCGCGCGCTGGTGCTGCTGACGGATTTCAGCGTTGTCGAGAATGCCGACGGGCGCAAGGAGCCGAAGCTGCAATGAGCGGAAGGACCGGGATCACGACGAGACGGACAGGCGTGGCTGCAATCGCAGCCGCCGCGTTTTTCGCCGTTCCGGCGTCCACCTTCGGTGCCGCATGCAAGCAGGAGCAGGCTGTCTATGTCGATCGCGATGGTGCCTATGAATTGCGCTTTGCACCGCTGAATTCTCCATCGGCAGCCGCCAGCAACCAGTTCAAGGTCAGCGCGCTGAAGACACCTGTCGTGATGGAAGGTTATGTCATGCCGTCGGAATATCCGGTGCGCGCCATCGGCATCCTGATGTTCAACTGCCCCGAGGGTGATGCGACCGGCGCCGATCTCGATGCCTGCACGGTCTGGCAGGGCGCCGTCTATGGCATGGATGCCGAGGGCGAGATGGACAATCTGCAGCCCGAAGGCGCTGAAGCGGCTGAAAAGCTCGTGCTTCCCGGCCTTGGTCCCGCCATCCGCGAATCCAGCGCCTGGGGCGAGGGCAAGGACGTGGTGGCACCGTGGGACGTGCTGACATTTAAGGAGTGTGCGACATGAGCGATGCACCTGTGGTTCTCATTACCGGCGGAAGCCGGGGTATCGGCGCTGCGGCTTCACGGCTTGCCGCGCGCCAGGGCTGGCGTATTGCGGTGAACTACGCCGCCAACCGTCAAGCCGCGGATGCCGTCGTCGCTGCGATTGTCGAGGATGGCGGCGAGGCCGTGGCGATCCAGGGCGATGTCGGCAAGGCTGCGGATATTGTCTCGATGTTCACGACGGTCGACCGGCATTTCGGCCGGCTCGACGGGCTCGTCAACAATGCCGGCATCGTCGACTATCCTCAGCGCGTCGACGAGATGTCGGTAGAGCGGATCGAGCGCATGCTGCGCGTCAATGTGACCGGGTCGATACTCTGCGCGGCAGAGGCCATACGCCGCATGTCGAGCCGGCATGGCGGGCATGGCGGGGCGATCGTCAACATCTCGTCGATGGCGGCGGTCCTCGGTTCGGCGACGCAGTACGTCGATTATGCCGCCTCGAAGGCGGCGATCGACACGTTCACCGTCGGGCTGGCGCGCGAGGTCGCCGCCGAGGGTATCCGCGTCAATGCGATAAGGCCCGGCGTTATCGAAACCGACCTTCATGCTTCCGGCGGCCTGCCGGATCGGCCGCGCGAGCTGGCGCCGTCGATCCCGATGCAGCGCGCGGGCACGCCCGAGGAGGTGGCGGATGCGATCCTCTATCTTCTTTCACCTTCGGCCTCCTATATAACCGGCGCGATCCTCAATGTGAGCGGCGGCCGCTAGAACGACGGGGTGAAAAATAGCATGCAATATATTCTCGAATTCCTCGGCCTGATGTCGCGCGGGGCCGCCTAGAACAGGATGATTTAGGCCGGGTCGGCCTAAAATCTGAATCCTGTTCTAAATTAAATAGTTAGAGCGTGATGTCGTCCGAAAACCGCTCACACTTTTCGGCATCATGCTCTAGACGAAAAAATCCAAAGGGAAAGAAGCAATGTCCTACGATGTGATCATTATCGGAACCGGCCCGGGCGGCTATGTCTGCGCCGTCAAGGCGGCCCAGCTTGGCCTTAAGGTCGCCGTCATCGAAAAGCGGGCAACCTATGGCGGCACCTGCCTGAACGTCGGCTGCATTCCGTCGAAGGCGCTGCTGCATGCCTCCGAAATGTTCCATCAGGCCGGCCACGGGATGAGCGCGCTCGGTATCGACGTTCCGGCGCCGACGCTCAATCTCGGCAATATGATGGCCCACAAGGATGCGACGGTGAAGTCGAATGTCGACGGCGTCGCCTTCCTCTTCAAGAAGAACAAGATCGATGCCTTCCAGGGCACCGGCAAGATCGTCTCGGCCGGCAAGGTCTCCGTCACCGCCGACGACGGCAAGGTGCAGGAGATCGAGGGCAAGAACATCGTCATCGCCACCGGCTCCGACGTCGCCGGCATTCCCGGCGTGCAGGTCGAAATCGACGAAAAGACCGTCATCTCGTCCACCGGCGGCATCGCGCTGGAGAAGGTGCCGGAAACGCTGATCGTCGTCGGCGGCGGCGTCATCGGGCTCGAGCTCGGTTCCGTCTGGTCGCGCCTCGGCGCCAAAGTCACCGTCGTCGAATATCTCGACACCATCCTTGGCGGCATGGACGGCGAAGTCTCCAAGCAATTCCAGCGCATGCTCGCCAAGCAGGGCATCGATTTCAATCTCAGCGCCAAGGTTACCGGTGTCGAGAAGGCCGACAAGGGTGCCAAGGTCACCTTCGAGCCGGTCAAGGGCGGCGACAAGGTGACCCTCGACGCCGAGGTCGTGCTGATCGCCACCGGCCGCAAGCCCTATACGGCGGGTCTCGGCCTCGAAGAGGCCGGTGTTACGCTCGACAATCGCGGCCGTGTCGAGATCGACGGTCACTACAAGACCAATGTCGACGGCATCTATGCGCTCGGCGATGTGGTCAAGGGTCCGATGCTGGCGCACAAGGCGGAAGACGAGGGCGTGGCGCTTGCCGAAATCCTCGCCGGACAGCATGGCCATGTGAACTACGAGGTCATTCCGAGCGTCGTCTACACCCAGCCGGAAATCGCTTCCGTCGGCAAGACCGAGGAAGAGCTGAAGGCGGCAGGCATCGCCTACAAGGTCGGCAAGTTCCCGTTCACGGCGAACGGCCGCGCTCGCGCGATGCTGGCGACCGACGGCTTCGTCAAGATCCTTGCCGACAAGGAAACCGACCGGGTGCTCGGCGGCCATATCGTCGGCTTCGGCGCCGGCGAGATGATCCACGAGATCGCCGTGCTGATGGAATTCGGCGGTTCGTCGGAAGATCTCGGCCGTACCTGCCACGCGCATCCGACCATGTCGGAAGCGGTGAAAGAGGCTGCGCTCGCAACCTTCTTCAAGCCGATCCATATGTAATCTTACATATTCGTAACAAAGCATACAGCCGCTTGCCGGAAGGCAGGCGGCTGTTTTAGTTTTTGCGTATCGTTGAGTTCAGCATTCGTGAAGGTCCAGAAATGCAACAGCCGTCCATCGTGAGTTACAGCCTGAGCCAGCGCTTTCTTCACTGGGCCGTGGCGCTGCTGATCTTCTTCAACCTGCTGTTTCCCGATGGCATGAATATCTGGCATCGGCTCATGCGCAGGGGACAGGTACCGACGCCGGAGCAGATTTCGTCGGCGAATATCCATGCCTATGTGGGCATCGCCATCCTGGTGCTTGCCGTCCTCAGGCTCGGGCTGCGTTTTTCCAAGGGCGTTCCGGATGAGATCGCGCAGGAGCCGGCGATCTTCCGTTTTGCAGCGAGGCTTGCTCATGCCGGCCTCTACATCCTGATCTTCGCCATGCCGATTTCAGGCATCGCCGCCTACTATTTCGGTATCGATCCCGCCGGGTCGTTGCACGCGGATGTCCTGAAGATCATTCTCTGGGCGCTGATCGCGGCGCATGTCGCCGGCGCGCTCGTTCATCACTTCTATTGGAAAAGCAATGTTCTGCGCCGCATGACGCTCGGCTGACCGCCGGCCGGTTCAGTTTACTGCGGTGACGGTGAAGCCCTGCTTGCGCAGAAGTTCGATGACGCCTTCCTTGCCGGGCAGGTGCAGGGCGCCGACAGCCATGAAGACGTTGCCGTTGTCGAGGAGGGGGGTAGCGCGCTCGGCCATCACCTTGTTGCGGTCGAGGATGACGCGCTGCTCGAAGGCGGCATAGTCGCTGTTTTCGCCTTCTTCCTCCGGCGTCACCGTTTTCAGCATCGGCATGGTCATGCCGATGTCGCCGGAGAGATAGAGGTCGGTCATCGTCTCGACGACATCGCTCATCTTGTCGCCGAGTTCCAGCGTCTCGATCAGCGATTTCAGATGAAATTCGACCGGCAGATCGGCCATGGCCTGAATCTGTTCGGCAAGGGTTTCCAGCCCCTTGACCTGCTTGCCTTCGGCAATGGCATCGGTGGCGATCTTCTGGTCGAGGAACTGCGCGCCTTTTGCCTTGCGGGCGATTTCGCAGGCCGGCAGGGCGACGGCGCTGGAAATCATCCAGGGCCGCATCCGGGAAACGGCGCTGATCGGGATACCGCGCTGCTTGAGCCCGGTTTCGAGACGCTTGTAGTCCTCGGGAGAAAGCAGCTTGTCGATCGTCGTGCCGTCGGTGAACATCGTCAGTTCCGGCTTTGCGAGCAGGGCGGCGGTCGCTTTCCGCTCATCGAGGATCTCGTCGGATTCGATGATGATCGTGTCGGCGGCGTCGTGGGCTGCCTGGGCGCGCGGCGGCAGGGCAAGCACGCGCGGATCGGTGACATGCATGCTGCCGAGCAGCCACGAGGGTGCGAGCCCCGGCTTCTCGATCTTCCAGAAGATGCCCTTGCCGTTCGGCGTGGCGTCGGCTTCCTTCAGCGCCTCTGCGTAGCGGGCAGGGTCGTTCTGCTGCAGCTCGAGCATCAGATTGCGGCCGGTGCAGGCGACGTCTTCGGCCGCTGCCGGTCTTGCCGTCAGGAAGGCGGCGAACAGGGCGGCAAGAAGCAGAATGTGAAAGGCTGCGATCAGCCAGAGCAACAGATTGGCCGGCACTGCGAGGTAAGACGTCCGGCGGCCGATTGATGTCGTCATGATGGGTGTTCCGATCACATGCTATAGGCTTCATGCTCTACGCCGGGCTTGCGCATATTCCCTTAAGAGAATGCCTTAACGAGAGCTTAAAGCGCCTCACATTCAATCGCATCCATGCGACGCGCTTTAAGCCTATCGTTTATGCATGTCGTTGTCCCAAAACCGCTGCGCACTTTTGGGCGACATCCACTACAGCGTCCTTTGCGCGTCTTTCAGACGCGCAAAGGACGCTGTAACACTTTCAATCTACGCATCGTGCTTTTCCGAAAATCGGTCCGATTTTCGGGCCGATGCGCTACGCTCGCGGATGCGCCCGATCATACACCTCGAGGAGCCGCGATGCATCGACGCCGGTATAGACCTGTGTTGTGGAAAGGCTGGCATGGCCGAGCAGTTCCTGAATGGTGCGCAGATCGCCGCCGCCGGCAAGCAGGTGGGTGGCGAAGGAGTGGCGCAGTGCATGGGGTGTCGCCGTCTCCGGCAGGCCGAAGGCGCTGCGCATCTTCTGCATGGTGCGCTGGATGATCGCCGCCTGCAACTTGCCGCCGCGAGCGCCGCGAAACAGCGGTTCGCCGCTTTCGAGATGATATGGGCAGAGCGCGCGGTATTTCTCGACGGCGTCGAAAACCACGGAGAGCAGCGGCACCAGCCGCGTCTTGTTGCCCTTGCCGGTGATGCGCAGCGTCGTCGCGCCCTTCTGCAGGTCGGCGGGAGTAAGATCCAGCGCTTCGGAGATGCGCAGGCCGCAGCCGTAGAGCAGCGTCATCACTGCTGCATCGCGCGCCGCAATCCAGGGTTCGTCATGGAGTTGGGCGTCGTCGCTGACGACGGTGATCGCCTGGGTGTCCGACAGCGGCTTGGGCAGTGATTTCGGCTGTTTCGGCGAGCGCACCGCGGCAGCACCGGCGGCATTGACCAGGCCTTTCTTTTCGAGATGGCGCAGCAGCGAGCGAAGACCGGCGAGATTGCGGCCGAGCGATCGGGCGCCGGAACCCTGCTTGCGTCGGGCCGCCAGGAAGGCGCGGAAATCGGCGGGGCGCAATTCCCTGATATCGCTGAGCGTCGCCGGGCCGGCGAGATGGCCGGTCAGAAAGGTCAGAAACTGGCGGGTGTCGCGCTCGTAGGCGTCGAGCGTGTGCTCGGAAAGACGGCGCTCCCTGGCGAGGTTTTCGAGCCACGCGGCCCGTTCCGCCATCAGGCGCTGATCGGCGATAACAAGCAGTTCGTTCACGTTGCGGGCCTTGATTTTGCCTTCAAGTCCGCCAATTTGGAGCAGGAACAGTTATGGAATTGCTAATGCCGGCCAAGCCTTTGTCATCCTTCGATCATATTCAACTGCGATAGCTTATACCCTATAGACAGGATCTTTCATGGCACGGCGCGATTCCATGACGGCTTTCGGACAGCTCGCGGAAGCGATCGCTCTCGTTTCACACGGAAAGCCCGGTCATATCGTCGATACGCTGATTGCCGAACGCGGCCAGAGGATCGTGAAAAATCCGCTCTGGCCGGTCATGCGGCCGTTCCTCTATACGCTGCTGCGCTACAACAAGGCGCTCGAATTCGCCAATGCGGTCGCGAAAATGCCGGGCTTCCAGTCGTTTGAATATCTGAGCGATGTGCTGAGGCTCGACATCGGCATCACCAATGGCGAACGTATCCCTGATGCCGGCGGCTTCATCCTCGTCAGCAACCATCCGACCGGCATCGCCGACGGCGTTGCCGTGTTCGATCTTTTGAAAACGCGCCGGCCGGACATGATGTTCTTTGCCAACCGCGATGCGATCCGCGTCAATCCGCGGTTTGCCGAGATGATCATTCCCGTCGAATGGCGGGAGGAGCATAAGAGCAAGCTGAAAGCGCGCGAAACGCTGCAGCTGACCAACCATGCGGTGAAGGAAGGCAAGGCAACAGTGCTCTTTCCCTCAGGCCGCATCGCCTATTGGGCGAACGGCCGGCTGAATGAACGTCCGTGGAAGACCTCGGCCGTCGGGCTGGCGCGCAAATACAATCTGCCGATCCTTCCCGTCCATATGACCGCACGCAATTCCGGCCTGTTCTACTGGCTGGCGAAGTGGTCGACGGAGCTTCGCGACATGACAGTGTTCCACGAACTGTTGAACAAACGTGGCGACCGCTTCGATTTCGTCATCGGCAATCTTATTCCGGCCGAACAGCTGGACGGCGACCTCAACGAGGTGACCAAGGCGCTGGAGAAACATACGGTGCATGACATGGCAGTCGATGGTGACGCGAGTTTCGTGCCGGTCGGCCTGCCGGTTGCGGCGACGCGCCGCGAGATTCCGGTTCCTGCAATCTAACCACCGGCATCGCCATGACGATCGATATCCGCCGGATCCGCGATCGGTTGCCGCAGGAGATCGCGGATCTCGAAAGCGAGGCCCGGCGGGAGGGCCATCGCCATGTCGCCCGCCTTGTCGACGAATGGTCGACCGGCGCCGTCAGGTTCGATCGTGACGGCGAAAGGCTGCTTGGCGCCTATGCCGATGGGAAGCTCGCCGGCATCGGCGGCATGACTGTTGAAACGGCCATGTCAGGGGCGCTGCGGATGCGGCGTTTCTACATTCGTCCCGCAATGCGCCGGGCGCGGCATCGGCCGGATGCTTGCCCTGGCTCTGCTCGACCATGCGCGTTCCTTCTGCATCGTCGTCACCGTTCATGCGGGAAACGATGGTGCGGCGAAGTTCTGGGAGTCGCTCGGGTTTCAGCCTCACGGACGAGATGGACATACCCATCTGCTCGCGCTGCAGCACCATAGCGATGATCCAGCGGCTTCGGATTTGCGCCGGTGCGTTACGCCCCGATCTCCTTGAGGCGGATGGCCTGGCGCGCCAGCAAGCGCTCGACATCGGCAATATCGAGCGCCGAGAGCTTGGCGCCCGGCTTGCGCAGGGTGGCGGACTTGATCACACCGCGCTTGGCAAGCACATATTTGCGCGAGGCAAGGCCGATGCCCTGCTGCTGTTCGTAGCGGGCGAGCGGCAGATAGGCATCGAAGATCGCATGGGCGCGATCGGGATTTCCGGCGGCATAGGCCTCGACGACGCCAACCATCATCTCGGGATAACAAAAGCCGGTCATGGCGCCATCGGCGCCGCGGCCCATCTCTTCGGGCAGGAAAAGCCCGCCATTGCCGCAGAGGATGGAGATGCGCCGCATGGCGCCTTTGTCGCTGGCGGCGCGAAGTGCCGAGATTTTCGAAAGACCCGGCCAATCTTCATGTTTGAGCATGACGCAGTTCGGCACCTCATTAACGATGCGCTCGATGACCTTGGGCGCGATCGTCACATTGGTGGTGAGCGGATAATCCTGCAGCACGAAGGGCGTATTGCCCAGGGCCTCGCCGACCGACTGGTAGAAGGCGAAAGCCTGATCGTCGGTCTTGACGGTCCAGGGTGGCGCGACCATGACGCCGGCGGCACCCCTGCCCATGACGGCTTCGGCGAGTTCGCTCATCGGCGCAAGCCCTGGCGCCGAAACGCCGACGACGACGGGAAGGCGCCCGTCGAGGCGCTTCAGCACCCGTTCGACGACTGTCCGCGATTCCTCGGCGGTCAGCTTCGGAGCCTCGCCGAGCTGACCAAGCACCGTCAGGCCGGTGACGCCGGCATCCTCATAGAAATCGACCATGCTGTCGATACTGGCGAGATCGAGCGCGCCGTCATCGGCGAAGGGGGTTACGGCGATCACATAGACGCCCTTGGCATCTTCAGTCAGTCTGGCCATTGGTGCTCTCCAATTCAGCGGCCGAAGAACAGCGCTTCGGCATTTCGAACAAAAATCTTTTCAGCAACCGCGGGGTCGTCGATGGCGGCCTGCATAGTCTCTACCAGCTCGGCGTCGTCGGGCATGCCGTCCCACAATTCGGTGTGCGGCCAATCGCTGCCCCAGAGCAGCCTTTCCGCATGGCTGGCGGCAAGAGCGCAGGCGACCTCGGCAAAACCGTCGTAATTCACATCCTTCGTCAGACGATAGGGTGCGGTTACTTTGACGTAGGCCTCGGCTCTGTCCATCAGTCTTTTCAGCGCATCGACATGCAATGATCTCGTCTCTCTGGCAAGCGGAATGAAGCCGAGATGGTCGATGACGATGGGCAGGCGGATGCCGGACAGCGTTGCCGCAATATCGGGAAGTTGTTCGGGATTGATCTGCAACTGCAGCGACCAGCCGAGAGGGGCAATGCTTTCCGCCAGTGTCCTGGCGGCGGCGAGTGGGAGGCCGCCCTTGTTGCGCGTATTGATCCGCACGCCGCGCACGCCGAGCCGGTCGAGCCGTTCTATCTCGGTTTCTGCGGTTTCGGGATCGATGACGACGATGCCGCGCAGACGATCCGGATAGGCGGCCAGCGCCTCGAGCAGCACCCTGTTGTCGAGGCCATAGACGCTGGGCTGCACCAATACGCCCCTGGCGATGCCGAGATTGCCGGATAATTCGATCCAGTCGGCAATCGTCGCTAGGTCAGGCGTGTAGCTGCGCGGGGTATTGAGCGGAGCGCCGGCGCGAAAGACGTGGAAATGCGTATCGACCGTGCCTTGCGGCAGCGCCGCCCGCGGCAACCGCGTCAGCGGCCGGCGGGGCAGGCAAAGCGGTGCCTCCATATCAGCGGCGCTCATCGCGCGTCGAGCTCCTCGCTTTGCAGGAAGTCGAAATCGGCGCCTTCGTCAGCCTGGAGCACGCGCTGCTGGTAGAGCTTGGCATAGCCGCGCGCCGGGGCCGGGGCGGGCCGATTGACGACATCAAGCATGCGGCGATCGAATTCCGCCTGGTCGATATCGAGATCGATACGCCGGCCCTCGACGTCGAGGCGAATGCGATCGCCGGTGCGGACGATCGCCAGAGGCCCGCCATCGGCCGCCTCTGGCGCGATATGGAGGATGATCGTGCCGAAGGCCGTGCCGCTCATGCGGGCATCGGAAATCCGCACCATGTCCTTCACACCCTGCCGCGCCAGCTTGCGGGGGATGGGTAGATAGCCGGCTTCCGGCATGCCGGGCGCACCCTTTGGTCCGGCATTGCGCAGAACCAGAACGTCATCGGCATGGACGTCGAGATCGTCGCTGTCGATGCGCAGCGTCATATCCTCGACGGAATCGAAGACGACGGCGCGTCCGATATGCTGCAGCAGTTCCTTGGAGGCAGCCGATTGTTTGATGACGGCGCCGCGCGGCGCAAGATTGCCGTACAGGACGGCGATCGTTCCGATCGGCTTCAATGGTTTCTCGACGGTGCGGATGATGGTCTGGCCCGGTTCGTCGACGACATCGTCGATGATTTCGCCGATCGTCCTGCCGTAGACCGTCGGGGCGCTGCCGTCGATTTCATGGCGCACCGCCTTCAACAGGGCGGGGACGCCGCCCGCCTCGTGGAACTGCTCCATATAATGCTGGCCGGAGGGCTGCAGGTCGACGAGCAGGGGAATGCTTCGGCCCAGCCGGTCGAGTTCGGCCATGTCGAGGCGCAGGCCGAGGCGGCCGGTGATTGCGGCAAGATGGACGACGGCATTGGTCGAGCCGCCCATCGCCTGCAGCGCCACGAGACCGTTGCGGATTGCCCGCGGCGTCAGGATATCGCGCACCGTCGGGGCAGCCTCATCCATGGCGAGACGCGCGGCGACACGGCCCGTCTCCTCCGCAAGGCGGACCCGTTCGGATTCTACGGCCGGTGCGGAACCGGCGCGGGGAAGGCAGAGCCCCATGACCTCGGTCAGGTTCGCCATGGTGCTCGCTGTGCCCATCACCGTACAGGTGCCGATCGAGCTGGCCAGCTTGTTGTTGACCTCGGCGATCTCGGCCTCGTCGATCTCTCCGGCGCGGAAGCGTCCCCAGAAGCGGCGGCAATCCGTGCAGGCGCCAAGCCGTTCGCCCTTGTGGTGGCCGACGGCCATCGGGCCGGTCGGCAGGAAGATCGCCGGTATCTCGCTGCTGGCGGCCGCCATGATCTGGGCCGGCAGGGTCTTGTCGCAGCCGCCGATCAGGACGACGGCATCCATCGGCTGGGCGCGGATCATCTCTTCCGTTTCCATCGCCATCAGATTGCGCAGATACATCGAGGTCGGCGAGGCAAAGCTCTCGTGGATCGAGATCGTCGGAAACACCATCGGCATCGCACCCGCCAGCATCACGCCACGTTTGGTTGCCTCGATGAGTTGCGGCACATTGCCGTGACAGGGATTGAAATCACTGTAGGTATTGGCGATGCCGACGATCGGACGGTCGAGCGCATCGTCCGAATAGCCCATGGCCTTGATGAATGCTTTGCGCAGGAAAAGGGAGAATCCCTGATCGCCATAACTCGTCAGCTTGCGGCGAAGACCGTTCGACAAACCTGTTCCTCCCTCGCCAAATTGCTCCATGGCCGTGCTGTCAGCGTAGAGGGATGTGGAGGATTGTCAATAAATAAGATGGCGCCACTGTATCGTATTTTTGGATTTCTTTGGCGATCACCATAAAATACAATGGTAATCTCCGAAATTTACGCTTTCGTTCGGCAATCCGATGATTGGCTTTTGCGATGAAGCAGGATAGATTATTGATAAAATGGGATTGAATACAGAGGAAGCACGATGATGGGAACGGAACGACGGCGTATCGGCATTATCGGTGCCGGCTGGGTCAGTGCCTACCATCTGCCTGCATGGATGCGGCAATCGGAAAGAGCTGAGGTCGTGGCGATTGCCGACCCGTCGCCGAGCGCCATCGAAGCCCGGCTTGCCGACTTCGATATCGCGCGCAGCTATGCGAGCGTTCAGGCGATGCTGGATGCCGAGCAGCTCGATGCCGTTGATATCTGCGCGCCGCGGGAGTTCCATGTCGAACTGGTCCGGCTGGCGGCGGCAAAGGGCCTCGACATCATCTGCCAGAAGCCGCTCGCACCCTCCTACGGCGAGGCGGTCGATCTGCTGGCAAGCCTTTCCGGTAGGGGCAGGCTGATGATCCACGAGAACTGGCGGTTCCGCGCTTATTATCGGCGGCTGAAGGCGTGGCTCGACGAGGGGTTTGCCGGCGAGATCCGGCAGGTGCAGTTCGAATTCCTGTCCAGCGGGATGATCGCGGATGCGGAGGGAAAGAGACCGGCGCTGGTGCGCCAGCCGTTCTTCCGGACGCAGCAGCGATTGCTGGTCATGGAAGTCATGATCCATCATCTCGATACGCTGAGATATCTTCTGGGCGAGATGGAGGTGGTCAGTGCACGGCTTGAGAGGAGCAATCGCGATATCGTCGCGGAAGATGTCGCAAGCGTCGTCCTGCGCCGGACGAGCGATGGCGTTCTCGTCACCATCAATGCCAATCTCGCCGTGCATGGCGCGCCGCCGGCGCCGCGCGATCACCTACGCATCTTCGGGGCGCGCGGCACGCTCGAACTGAACGGCAATCTGCTCACGGCCGAGGGTGCGCAGCAGCGCCGGGAAAGCTTCGATCCTGACGAGACCTACCAGGGCGCCTATGACGCAACCATTGCGCATTTCCTCGACAGCCTCGATGGAAAGGTGGCGATGGAGACATCGCCGGACGATAACATCAAGACGCTTGCGCTTGTCGAGGATATCTATCGCCTGAGCCGGTTCGACCCGGAACGCAATCCACTGTAACATGGCTCGCCGTTAGAGCGCCGCGCGTCCGACAGGACGCGCTAAGGACGCTCTATCACATTAATTGGCGCATAATCCCTTTCCGAAAATCGACTTCGATTTTCGGGGTTATGCTTCAGAGGAGATGACATTTGCAGACGCTCAACGAAAGCCGCGAAGACGGCATCGAGCATGATGATCTAAGTATTGCCCGCGCGCTGGAGGAGGACATCATTTTCGGGCGGCTTGCGCCCGGAACCCGTCTGACCGAAGACACGCTCCTTGCCCGCTTTCATGTCACGCGCCATTTCGCCCGGCAGGCGATCGTGCAGCTCGAGACGATGGGCATCGTGGTGCGGGAGCGCAACAAGGGGGCGACGGTCCGTTCGCTGACGGCTCGCCAGGTCCAGGAAATCTACGACGTTCGTGAGTTGCTGCAACGGCAGGCAGCACTGTGGATAAGGCTGCCGGCGCCCGAATCATTGATCGAGGAGCTGCTGGCGCTACACGAGGAGCATGGCCGCCACATCGAATCCGGCTATCTCAGGGGTGTGCACGAGGCCAACGACAAATTCCACCTGACGCTCTTCGGCGCCTGCGGCAATACGCATCTGGTGCAATCGATCGAGCTCTATATGCGGCTCAGCCTGCCGGTGCGTGCCAATTCGATGTCGAGCAAGGAATCGCTGCGCATCTCGCACGAGCACCACCGGCTGATGATCGAGATGCTGCGCGGTGGGGATAACTGGGTTCTCGCCCAACTCTGCGTCGACCATCTGCAGCCGAGCAAGAAACGCTATCTTGCCTATGTCAGCGAGAATTGACCGGTCGTTTGAAAGGGAGCGCAATCATTCGATTGCGCTCCCTTCGCCTACCGGCTCACCAATCGAGGCGCAGGAGAGACACGCCTTGACGCGGTAGGGAGACCTTGAGGGCGATCTTGCCGTCATCGACCTTGACCGACGCCTGACCGTCGATCTCGGCGAGCTGTCCCGAGGCCTCCAGCCTGGCATAGTCTTCGCCGGCCGGATTCTGCGGCTTGCCCATCGCTTTCCAGACGCCAAAGGCGTTGGAATGCTCCTCGTCCATCCTGAAATGCCTGAGCGAGGCGGATTTGTCGCCCCAGCCGTCGAGATTGACCGTGATGTCTGCGGACGGCCCGGCTTCATCATCGTCGTGGTAATGCCAGACGAGAATGGAAACGCCCTTGTCGTCGCGGGTCGCCACGACGTTGACATCGGGCTTGCCGCGAACGCCATGGCTCATGATATCCTCGATATCGCGGCGAAAATCGCTTTCCGATTCCAGCCATTCGCCGCCGAGTTTGCCGAGCATGCGGAAGCCGTTGAGGACAGCCTTGTCGACGCCATTGGTCGCAAGATCGCGGAAGCCGTCGAAATAGGGCTGATCGTCGAAGAGGAAGGCCCAGGTGACCGCGCCTTCGATATGGATGTTGGCGCGTCTTGCAAGCTCATAGGTGCGGATCATGCTCTCGACGACATAGACGCCGTAGAGCGGGCCGTTGCGATAGCCGTTCTGCGGATGGACGCGTGCGGAGCAGGCCGCACAGCCTTCCGGATCGGATTCGCCGATCACCACAGGCAGGTGGCGGAGTTCCGGAAACTCATTGATGATGGCAAGGTTCGTCTCGATGTCGCGGAGTTGCTTGTGCAGGCCCATCCGCACGTGACCCTCGTAGATCACCGGATTGCCCTTGGCGTGGAAGGCGAGGAAATCGATCGGCGACTTGTTGTCGACCACGTGCTTGAGGAAGGCGCGCAGAAAGGTCTGGGCTTTTTCATTGGCAAAGGCGCCGCAGGTGTGCGGCCCGCCGACGCGGGCCTTCGGAAGCGCGCGTTTCAAGGCCTTGGCGCTGACATCATACATCTCGCAAAATTGCGGGATGGTGCCGGTCCAGTAGTGGCCGTCCGGCTCGTTCCACACTTCCCACGGCCAGCTTGAAACGACGTCCTCGCCATATCTTTCGGCCAGATGCCGCGCCCATGCTTCGATCAGGTCGCCCCATTTCTTCAGGTCCGTCGGCGGGGCCGTCCAGCCGGTGGTGATCGTTGCGTATTTGTCGGCCGGCTCCCATTGGTGGCGATAGGGGCCGTCGAAGTCGGAGAGCGCCTCGGGCGTGAAGCCGATCTGGATGAGCGGAATATTGCCGGCTTGGACATAGGTGTCGAAGATCTTGTCGATGATGGTCCAGTCGTAGACCGGATTGCCGTTCGCATCCTCGGTATAGGCATTGGTCGAACCCCATTTGAGGGCAGGCAGGCCATCGCCGCTGGTCAGAAGATTGTGCGCGCGGATGCGCGGCGGCTCTGGGCTGAGCTCTGTAAGCTCCTTGAGCAGTTTCCTGCCGTGCGGGGAGTAGGTGTAGTTCGGCTCGTCGTATCCGAACCAGTTCCATAAGGGTTCGTATTTGCCGGTTGGCCGATTGGCGTGAACGGAGACTGTCACGTCATAGGGGCTGCTCATCCTAGTGTCCTCTTGAACGGTCATGCCAAAGCCTCCTCCCGAAAGCAGCCGACCTGTCTGGTGATGAAGTGCGGCCTCTTGGGAGGGCGCCGCGCTCGCCGCAAAAGCTAAGCCAAACGCTCACTTTGTCAATAATATAAAAAAGCCGATCATCGCTGTTCTTCGAAAAAGCCTGTAAACGCGCTATTTTTTACAACTGACAAAATTATCAGTTGCCGTTTCTCAAAAAATTGTCGATAACTATGGCGTGAGTTCGCCCGCCGCCGAGGAGTGCATGTGTCCCTGCGGCACGCGCAGGCAGGGGTTCGCTGGACGCCATCGTCAATTGATTACGGGAAGCGCTCGCCTTGGCGAGTTGAGGAGGAGGAGCATCCGATGAAGTTCCGTAAATATGCAGCCGTTGCCTTATTGTCGCTCATGGCCCTTCCGGCGTTTGCGCAGGATTTCATTGCCGGCATACCGCGCAACGAAACGCTGATCATCCAGGGCACGCCGCAACAGAATGCCGACTGGTTCAACGTCTGGGCTCCGGGAGGCGGGGGGGCAGCAAACGTCAATGGCCTGCAGCAGCTCACCACGGACACGCTGTGGTTCATCAATCCCGAGGGCGGCAAGGATGCCTGGCAGAATGCGCTGGCCAGCGAGCCGCCGAATTATAATGCTGACTTCACAGAGATGACGGTGAAGCTGCGCAAGGGCATCTTCTGGAGCGATGGCGTCGAATTCACCAGCGACGACGTCGTCTATACGGTGCAGACGCAGATCGATCATCCCGGCATGTCCTGGAGCGCGCCCTTCACCGTCAATGTCGCGAGCGTGGAAAATCCGGATCCGCAGACGGTCGTCTTTCATCTGAAGAAACCGAACTCGCGCTTCCACACGCTTTTCACCGTGCGCTGGAATGCCGCCTGGATCATGCCGAAGCACGTCTTCGAGAAGGTCGCAGATCCGCTGTCCTTCAACAATAATCCGCCGGTTTCGCTCGGGCCCTACCAGCTGCAAAGCTATGACAAGGGCGGCAACTGGACGATCTGGAAGCTGCGCGACGACTGGCAGCGCACGTCGATCGGCCTGGCTGCGGCACAGCCGCCTGAGGTCAAATACGTCGTCTATCGTGCGGCCGGCAATCCCGAAGCTCGCGTCATCGAACAGCGCAACCACAATCTCGACGTCATCAACGATATGGCGCCCGAGGGCATGTTCTCGATCATGCGCGACAGCAAGACCACGGCCTCCTGGCTGAAGGGCTTTCCTTTCGCGCATCCGGACCCGACGCTGCCTTCCGTTCTCTTCAATACGAAGAAGGCGCCCTTCGACAATAAGGACGTGCGCTGGGCTCTCGCTCTTCTGATCGATATCCGCGAAGTGGCGCTCGGCTCCTACCGCGGCGCGGCGAATATCGCCGCCCTTGCCACGCCGCCGACGGGTTCTGCCCCGGACGATTATTACGCACCGATGCAGGACTGGCTGACGAATTTCGAGCTCGACACCGGATCCCGCAAGATCAAACCCTACGATCCGAACATCTCGGCGCAGATCGCCAATATGGTGCGCGGCCAATGGGCCGATCAGATCCCGACCGATCCGGCCAAGCTGCAGCGCACATTCGGCTTCGGCTGGTGGAAGAAGGACGTTGAGGCTGCAACCGAGCTGCTGCAGAAGGCAGGCTTCAAGAAAAGCGGCCGCCAGTGGGTGAAGCCTGACGGCACGCCCTTTGCGATCCGCCTGCAGGTGGAAGGCGATGCCATCCCGACGCTTGCCCGCGCCGGCACGGTGATCGCCCAGCAATGGACGCAAGCCGGCATCGCCACCAAGGTCGATGTCGCCGGCCCGACCAATGGCCAGCGTCTCAGCACCGGCGACTTCGAGGCGGCGATCTACTGGAGCATCGAGACCTGGGGCGGTCATCCCGACCTCTCCTTCTTCCTCGACAGCTATCATTCGGAGTTCATCAAGCCGGTCGGGCAGATCCAGCCGCCGCGCAATCTGCAGCGCTGGCAGGATCCGCGTCTCGACCAGATCATCGAGCGCAATCGGTCGATCGCCTTCGATTCGCCCGATGTCGCCAAGCTCGGCCAGGACTTCCTGAAGCTTGCCGTCGAGGAAATGCCGATGATCCCGCTGATGGCCTACAACAAGTTCGCACCGCTCGATACGACCTATTGGACCAACTATCCGAGCGCCGACAATCCCTATTCGGCCTCGGGTCCGAACTGGTCGAACATTCGCTACATGGTGGTCGGGCTGAAGGCCAATCCGGATGCGCCGAAGCCTTGATCGAGGCACAACAAAGGAAACAGCCGGCCGCCGGCTGTTTCCGTTCTGCTATTGAAGGGTCGATGTCATGAACGGCTTTCTGATCTATGCGGCAAAACGCTTTCTGCAATTTCTCTTCGTGGTCTTCACCGGCATCACGCTGGCCTTCCTGATCGCGCATTTTTCGCCGGTCGATCCGATCGAGCAGACCGTGTCGCTGTTGACGAGCTTCGGCTCCACCGATCCGCAGGCCGTCGAAATCCTCCGCGAATCGCTGCGCGAGCTCTACGGCACCGGCGGCCCGCTGCTGGAGCAGTATTTCACCTTCTGGGGCCGTGTCCTGACCGGCGATTTCGGCCCGTCGCTTTCGTCTTTCCCGACCCCGGTGATGACTGTTATCGGCCGAGCGCTGCCCTGGACCGTCGGGCTTCTGACGCTCGCAACGATCATTTCCTGGATCATCGGCAATTTTCTCGGCGCGCTTGCCGGCTATTTCCGCAGCAGCAAGCTGCTGAAGGTTGCCGGCATCGTCATCATGGCGCTGCAGCCGATCCCAACCTACATCATCGGTCTCAGCCTGGTGATCCTCTTCGGTTTCATCTGGCCGATCCTGCCGATCAGCGACGGCGCGCAGGTCAATCTCGCGCCGGCCTTCAACTGGGCCTTCATCAGCTCGGTGATCGAACACGGCATCCTGCCGGCCCTGACCCTCGTGCTCGTCGGCGTCGGCGGCTGGTTCATCTCGATGCGCTCGCTGGTTTCCAACATCGTCACCGACGACCACGTCGTCTATGCCGAACTTGGCGGCGTGCGCTCGCGCAGCATCTTTTCGCAATATGTGGCGCGCAACGCCATGCTGCCGCAGGTCACCGGCCTGGCACTCAGTCTCGGAAACGTCTTCGGCGGCGCCGTCATCGTCGAGTTCGTCTTCAATTATCCCGGGATCGGCAAGCTTTTGATCTCCGGCATCTATTCCGGCGATTACAGCCTCGTGCTCGGTGTCACCACAATCGCCATCATCGCGGTTGCCGCCGCGGTCTTCGTGATCGACATCATCTATCCGCTGATCGATCCACGCGTGAAACTGGGGTAATCCGTGATGTTCAAAGTCCTCAGAGACCTGCTGCGCTATAACAAGGAGTTCCTGCTCGGAACCATCCTGATTGCTATCATCCTGGCTCTGATCGTGGCATCGTTCTTCTCGCCCTATGACGAGAATGCCATCTATGTCGTCGCGCCCGACATGCCGCCTTCGGCTGAATTCTGGCTCGGCACCACCTCGCGCGGCCAGGAGGTTTTCTGGCAGATCGCCGCCTCTATGCGCAATACGCTGTTCTTCGGCATCATCGTCGCATTCGTCAGCCGCATCATCGCCATCGCCGTCGGGCTGATCTCCGGCTATATCGGTGGGCGAACCGACCAGATCATCATGGCGGTCAACGATACGCTCGGCGCACTGCCTAACATTCCGATCCTGCTGCTTCTGGTCTTCGTGCTCCGCGACCAGATGACGTGGTTCATGCTGGCGATCACCGCAGCGCTGCTCGGATGGACGCACGACAGCCGCCTGATCCGTTCCGTCGCCCTGTCTCTCCGTCAGCGGGAATTCACCCGGCACGCGGTCTTTTCGGGCATGCGCACACCGCAGATTCTCATCCGCGAACACCTGCCCTATGTTATGCCGATCGTCTTCTTCACGACGATGAACAACATGATCTGGGCGATCGGTCTCGAGGTAACGCTCTCGGTCCTCGGATTTTCCGACATCAACCGGCCGACGATCGGCGGCATGATCTACTGGGCCAATGCGCATTCCGCGATGGTATCGGGCATATGGTGGTGGGTCGCCTTTCCGATGCTCTTCGTCGTCATCCTCTTCCTCGGTCTGTTCATGCTCGCCATGTCGGTGAACGAATATATCGACCCGCGCTCGCGGCTCGCCCGCATGGGAGCTTGAGGAGATGCAGAACCTGATGAGGACGCAGCCTTTGACCCTTGCCGAAAACACCGTGGACGCACTGACGATCGACGGGCTGAAATGCTATTACGTCAACGACTATTTCGGCGTGCGGCGGGAAATCCGCGCCGTCGACGATATCAGCCTGACCATCCGCAAGAACGAGATCTACGGCATTGCCGGCGAATCCTCGAGCGGCAAGACATCGCTGATCAAGACGCTTGCGGGCGCCATCCGTCCGCCGATGCGCGTCGTCGGTGGAACGGTGAAATTCAATTTTGCCGACGGGCCGATCGATGTCTACGGCGAACCGGCGAAGATGAAGGCGGCACGCTGGCGTCACCTTTCCTACATCATGCAGGGTTCGATGAACGTGCTGAACCCGGTCAGAAGGGTCAAACACGCCTTCACCGATTTCGCCTCCCGCCATATGAACCTCGATCCCGCCGCCTTCCGGGCGCGCGTCGAGGCGCATCTTGCCAGGCTGCATCTCGATCCGCATGTGCTCGAGGCCTTTCCGCATCAGCTTTCGGGCGGCATGCGCCAGCGTCTGACGATTGCTCTCGCCACTGTCTGCGAGCCGGAATTCATCATCGCCGACGAGCCGACGACGGCGCTCGACGTGCTCGTGCAGCAGGACGTTCTGGCGCTGATCAAGGAAGTGCAGGCCCGCATGCAGTCCTCGGTCATCTTCGTAACCCACGACATGTCGGTACATGCCGCCATCACCGACCGGCTGGCCATCATGTATGCGGGACGGCTGGCGGAGGAGGGGCCGACGCAGGCGATCTTCGACAATCCCCAGCATCCCTACACCGTCCACCTGATCGGCAGCCTGCCGCGCATCGGCGACGTCTCGACGCGGAAGAGCCTCAGGGGCAAGCCGCCGGCACTTTCGGATCCGCCTTCGGGATGCCGTTTCCATCCGCGCTGTCCGATCGCGATCGACAAATGCGCACGTGAAGTGCCGGCCATGCTGCCGAGCGCCACGGGAGGGCGGGTCGCATGCTTCCGTGCCGGGGAGTACCAGATCCAATGAGCAGCCATTTTCTTCTCGAACTCGACCATGTGACCAAGCTCTTTCCGATCGGCGGTTTCTTCTCGCGCGAAAAGATGAAGGCGGTCGACGATGTCAGCTTTGCGCTTGCCGCCGACAAGCCCGAGATATTCACGATCGTCGGCGAATCCGGTTCCGGAAAATCGACGCTGGCGAAGATGATCCTCGGCAGCGAAAAGGCCGATCGGGGCAGCATTCATTTCGACGGTACGGATGTGAAGGCGGTGCGTTCCCGTCGGGATCGCGAGGCTTTCATGGCGAAGGTCCAGCCGGTCTTTCAAAATCCGTTCGAAGCCTTCAATCCGCTGACGCGGATCGACGAGTATCTGCTGGCCACCGCCCATCGCTTCAAGGGCGCGAAGAGCCGGGCCGAAAAGGAAGCGCTTGCCGATGTCGCCCTTCAACGTGTCGGCCTGTCGATGGCGGAGATAAAAGGTCGTTTCTCGCATGAGCTTTCAGGCGGCCAATTGCAGCGCATCGCCGTCGCCCGTGCGCTGATACCCGAGCCGAAGCTGATCGTGGCGGACGAGCCGGTCTCGATGGTCGACGCATCGCTTCGCATGTCGATCGTCAATCTCTTCCGCGATCTGCGCGACGCTCTCAACGTCTCGATCGTCTACATCACCCACGATCTTGCGACCGCCTATTACATTTCCGACCGCGTAGTGATCATGCGCAAAGGCGTGGTGGTGGAGAGCGGCGATGCCAGGGAGGTGCTGGAAAATCCGAAACACGCCTATTCGATCGCGTTGAAGAATGCCGTGCTGCCGCCTGATCCCCGTGAGGCGTCGGCGATCCTGCGTCTGCGGCAGCGCAATGCCGAGACAAGTGAAGCCACTTCCGGCAGTGGCGACCGCCTTGCCAGGTGAAGCGCAATTTCTGACCTACACCGTTTAAATCGTCGCGATGACCCGGAACGCGTCACTCCGTCTTTGCGGTTCCAATTCCATCGATTTGCGGGCATGGTCTCGCGCGATGAGCACAGATTCGTCCGATCTCTTTGGCGCGCTTTTCGAGGCACCGCCCGCGAACCGAACGGTTCCCGTGCTGGTGCCGATGCCGGCGCCGAAACCCTATTCCTATTCGGTGCCGGATGGCATGGCGGTCGAGCCCGGCTCGGTCGTGCAGGTGCCGCTCGGCCCGCGGCAGGTGATCGGCGTCGTCTGGGACGGCGGCGAAGACGGCGTCGATCCAAAGAAGCTTCGGCCGATCAGCCATGTCTTCGACTGCCCGCCGCTTTCCAGGGAGATGCGGGATTTCATCGATTGGGTGGCAACCTATACGCTCTCGCCGCCCGGCCTCGTCGCGCGCATGGCCCTGCGGGCGCCGAATGCCTTCGAACCGGAACCGATGGTGGAAGGGTTGAAGTTCGTCGGCGGTGAACCGGAGCGGATGACGCCGGCGCGTGCCCGGGTGCTCGATATGGCCTCCGACGGCTTTTCCTGGACACGCAGCGGCCTTGCGCATGCGGCGGGTGTCTCGACGAGTGTCGTCGACGGGCTGATCACGCTCGGCATCTTCGAGACTGTATTCCTGCCGCCGCCGCCGGTCGTGGCGATGCCGGATCCGGATTTTGCCGCCGCACGTCTCGAAGGGCCGCAGAAGCAGGCGGCCGAAGAGATCGTTTCCGACGTCCGCAAGGGCGAATTTTCGGTGTCGCTGATCGACGGGGTAACCGGCTCCGGCAAGACCGAGGTCTATTTCGAGGCGATTGCCGAGACGCTGAAACGCGGCAAGCAGGTGCTGATCCTGCTGCCGGAGATCGCGCTGACGGCCAGTTTCATGGAGCGCTTTCAGGACCGCTTCGGGGCAAAGCCCGCCGAATGGCATTCCGATCTTGCGCCGCGCATGCGCGAAAAGGTCTGGCGCCAGGCGGTGACCGGCGAAGTGCGGGTGGTGGCTGGCGCCCGCTCGGCGCTCTTCCTGCCCTTCGAGGATCTCGGCCTGATCATCGTCGACGAGGAACACGATCCCGCCTACAAGCAGGAGGATCGCGTCTTTTACAATGCTCGCGATATGGCCGTCGTGCGCGGCCGCATCGGCGATTTCCCCGTCATTCTGGTGTCGGCGACACCGTCGGTCGAAAGCCAGGTCAACGGGCAGAGCGGGCGCTACAGCACCGTCCACCTGCCGACGCGTTTCGGCGATGCAGCGATGCCGGACCTGCATCTGGTCGATATGCGCAGGCACGCGCCGGAGCGGGGCGGCTTCCTGTCGCCAGTGCTGATCCGGGCGATCGGCAAGACGGTGGAAAAGCGCGAACAGGCACTGCTCTTTCTCAACCGGCGCGGTTATGCGCCGCTGACGCTCTGCCGGGTCTGCGGCCATCGGTTCCAATGCCCGCAATGTTCGAGCTGGCTGGTGGAGCATCGCTTCCGCAAGCAGCTGCAATGCCATCAATGCGGCCATGCCGAGCGCACGCCGGAGGCATGCCCGGAATGCGGCACACTCGACCATCTCGTCGCCTGCGGGCCAGGCGTCGAGCGCATCGCCGAGGAGGTGGAACGGCATTTTCCAGAGGCGCGGACGATCGTTCTCTCCTCGGATATCATGGGCGGGGTGAAGCGGCTGCGGCTGGAACTGGAAGCGATCGCCAAGGGCGAGGCCGATATCGTCATCGGCACCCAGCTTGTCGCCAAGGGGCACAATTTTCCGCTGATGACGCTGGTCGGCATCGTCGATGCCGATCTCGGCCTTGCCAATGGCGACCCGCGCGCGGCCGAGCGCACCTTCCAGCTCTTGTCGCAGGTGACGGGCCGGGCCGGCCGCACCGGCCTCAAGAGCCATGGGTTGCTACAGACCTATCAGCCGCAGCATCCTGTCATGCAGGCAATTGTCTCCGGCGATTCCGACGCCTTCTACGAGCGCGAGATCACCGAACGCGAACGCGCCCTGTTGCCGCCCTTCGGCAGGCTGGCGTCGATCATCGTTTCGGCTGAAACCCGCCACGACGCCGAAAACCATGCGCGCGGCATGCGCAACGCCGCACCACAGGTGTCGGGTATCTCGGTGCTCGGCCCGGCCGAAGCGCCGCTCGCGCTGGTGCGCGGTCGCCACCGCTTCCGGCTCTTGGTGCACGGCCGGCGGAACTCTGACATGCAGGGGTTCCTGCGGGCGATGCTGTCGCAATCGCCCAAAGAGCGCGGATCGGTGCAGGTGCAGCTGGATATCGATCCGCAGAGTTTTCTCTAAATCAAATGACGCCGCCATTCCCTCCTTTTTCGGCCCATGCCATAAAACACTGATTCATCCGGTGATTTGGGGCTGACGCATGGAGTTTTACTTTCCGACCGAGTTTGGCGAGCAGCTTGCCTTTTGCTCCGCCGCTTTCACGGCGCTCGCCGGCTTCATCATGATGTTCGCGCCGGGCCAAACTTTCCGTCTTCTCGGTCTGCAGGCGCAGGAGGGGCGGCCGGAAGGCTTCGGCGAGGGGCGCTCGATGGGCGGTTTCTATCTCGGCTTCGGGCTGTCGGCGATCATGCTCGCCCAGGACTGGATCTATATGGCGCTCGGCGCCTCCTTCGCGATGGCTGCCTTTGCCCGCGTCATCTCGATCCTGTCCGATAAGGGGAGTAATCTCGTCAACTATTTACTCCTGGTTGTGCAGATCGCTTTGGCCGCGCTACCGCTGCTCTACGTTTTCGGCTTCACCCAGACGTGACTCTTTCTGCCGACAGACGGCTTCTTCGGCCTGCTTTCGGGCCATTGCGCGATTTTGCAGACAGAAATTCATGGGAAAGGCGTATTCGGGCATTACGCGTGTTGCGAGTCCGAACATCCTATGTTAGACGGACCCCGAATTTCGGAAGAAGCAAGAGGCTTCTCTTGTGATTTCTGGGGGAAATCAAAACGAATTCAAGATCATAGGTTCGGCGCCCGCCGAGAGCCGGATTTTGGGTTGAAATCAGGGAAATTTGTGCCAGTGGCAGACACGTCCCAGCTTACTTCTGGTGTTGCAGAACGCTATGCCTCGTCGCTTTTCGAACTGGCGCTCGAGCAGGGCGCCGTCGATAGCGTCACCGCCGATCTTGACCATTTCCAGGCTATGCTGGATGAGAGCGCCGATCTGAAGCGTTTCGTCGCAAGCCCGGTTTTTTCCGCTGAAGACCAGCTGAAGGCGATCGTCGCCATCAGCGAGAAGGCCGGCATCAGCGGTTTCTTCGCCAATTTTTTGAAGGTCGTGGCGCGCAACCGTCGCCTGTTCGCCCTGCCGGGCATGATCAAGGCCTTCCGCATCATCGCCGCGAACCATCGCGGTGAAATCTCCGCCGAGGTCACCTCGGCGCATGCGCTTTCGCAAGCGCAGGAAACCGAATTGAAGGTGGCACTCAAGAGCGTTACCGGCAAAGACGTGACGATTGCCGTCACGGTTGATCCGTCAATTCTTGGTGGTCTGATCGTGAAGGTCGGGTCCCGTCAGATTGATACGTCTCTTCGTACCAAACTCTCTACCCTTAAGCTCGCATTGAAAGAGGTTGGCTGATGGATATCCGCGCCGCGGAAATTTCCGCAATTCTCAAAGACCAGATTAAAAATTTCGGCAAAGAGGCAGAAGTCTCGGAAGTCGGCCAGGTTCTCTCCGTCGGTGACGGTATCGCTCGTGTCTACGGTCTGGACAATGTCCAGGCCGGTGAAATGGTCGAGTTCCCAGGCGGCATCCGCGGCATGGCGCTGAACCTCGAATCCGACAATGTCGGCGTCGTCATCTTCGGCTCCGACCGCGACATCAAGGAAGGCGACACCGTCAAGCGGACCGGCGCCATCGTTGACGTTCCGGTTGGTCCGGAACTGCTCGGCCGCGTCGTAGACGCGCTCGGCAATCCGATCGACGGCAAGGGCCCGATCAACGCGACGCGCCGTTCGCGCGTCGACATCAAGGCTCCCGGCATCATTCCGCGCAAATCGGTTCATGAGCCGATGTCGACCGGCCTCAAGGCCATCGACGCGCTGATCCCGGTCGGCCGCGGCCAGCGCGAGCTGGTCATCGGCGACCGCCAGACCGGCAAGACCGCGATTCTTCTCGATGCCTTCCTCAACCAGAAGGCTATTCACGACAACGGTCCGGAAGGCGAAAAGCTTTACTGCGTCTACGTCGCCATCGGCCAGAAGCGTTCGACCGTCGCGCAGTTCGTCAAGGTGCTCGAAGAGCGCGGCGCGCTGAAATATTCGATCATCGTCGCCGCCACCGCTTCCGATCCGGCACCGATGCAGTACCTGGCCCCGTTTGCTGGCTGCGCCATGGGCGAATACTTCCGCGACAACGGCATGCATGCGCTGATCGGTTACGACGACCTGTCCAAGCAGGCCGTTTCCTACCGCCAGATGTCGCTGCTGCTGCGTCGCCCGCCGGGTCGCGAAGCCTATCCGGGTGACGTTTTCTACCTGCACTCGCGCCTGCTTGAGCGTGCTGCGAAGATGAACGACGACATGGGCGCCGGTTCGCTGACGGCTCTGCCGGTCATCGAAACGCAGGGCAACGACGTTTCGGCCTTCATTCCGACCAACGTGATCTCGATCACCGATGGCCAGATCTTCCTTGAAACCGACCTGTTCTATCAGGGTATCCGCCCGGCCGTGAATGTCGGTCTGTCGGTTTCCCGCGTCGGTTCGGCGGCGCAGATCAAGGCGATGAAGCAGGTTGCCGGCTCGATCAAGGGCGAACTCGCCCAGTACCGCGAAATGGCCGCCTTCGCCCAGTTCGGTTCGGACCTCGACGCTGCGACGCAGCGCCTCTTGAACCGCGGCGCACGCTTGACCGAACTCCTGAAGCAGCCGCAGTTCTCGCCGCTGAAGACGGAAGAGCAGGTCGCTGTGATCTTTGCTGGCGTCAACGGCTATCTCGACAAGCTGCCGGTCGCTTCGGTCGGCAAGTTCGAGCAGGGCTTCCTCTCGTACCTGCGTTCGGAAGGCTCTGCCATCCTCGACGCGATCCGCACGGAAAAGGCAATCAGCGATGATACCAGGGGCAAGCTCACCGCTGCTCTCGATAGCTTCGTAAAGTCTTTCTCGTAATCGGGCCCTAAGTTAGGACGGATCACGGATGCCTTCACTTAAGGATCTGAAAAACCGGATCGCCTCCGTCAAGGCGACGCAGAAGATCACCAAGGCGATGAAAATGGTCGCCGCGGCGAAGCTTCGGCGTGCGCAGGAGGCGGCCGAGGCCGCCCGGCCTTATTCGCAGCGCATGGGTGCGGTTCTGGCGAATATCGCCAAGGCCGTCACCGATGCCGACGGTGCACCGACGCTGATGACCGGCACCGGCCAGGACCAGGTCCATCTGCTGGTGGTCTGCACGGCCGAACGTGGTCTTTGCGGCGGTTTCAACTCGCAGATCGCACGCTTTGCACGCGAACATGTCCGCAAGCTGGTTGCCGAAGGCAAGACGGTGAAGATCTTCACCGTCGGCAAGAAGGGTTACGATATCCTTCGCCGCGAATTCGCGTCGCTGATCATCGAGCGCAAGGAATTGCGCGACGTCAAGCGCGTTGGTTTCGAGAATGCGGATCAGATCGGCAAGCGCATCATCGAGATGTATGCTGCCGGTGAGTTCGACGTCTGCACGTTGTTTTATTCCGAGTTCAAGTCGGTGATCAGCCAGATTCCGACGGCGCAGCGGCTCATCCCGGCTTCGGCGGAAGCTGTGCAGGCCGAAGATGCCGAACATGCAGGCGCCGTCTACGAATACGAGCCGGATCCGGCATCGATCCTCGAAGATCTGATCCCGCGCAACATCTCCGTCCAGATCTTCCGCGCGCTCCTTGAGAACGTCGCAGGCGAGATGGGCGCCAAGATGAGCGCTATGGACAATGCGACGCGTAATGCCGGTGAGATGATCAACAAGCTGACGCTGAGCTACAACCGCCAGCGTCAGGCGCAGATCACCAAGGAACTCATTGAAATCATTTCGGGCGCGGAAGCGCTCTGAGGCTAGGAAAAGAGGGTCAGAAAATGGCTGAGGCAGCTACCCCCAAGATCGGCTCTGTCGGCAGAGTCACCCAGGTTATCGGCGCCGTCGTCGACGTTGCTTTCGAAGGCGAACTGCCGAAGATCCTGAACGCGCTGGAAACCAGCAACAACGGCAACCGCCTGGTTCTCGAAGTTGCGCAGCACCTTGGCGAGAACGTCGTCCGTACCATCGCGATGGACTCGAGCGAAGGTCTCGTTCGCGGCCAGGAAGTCGCCGATACCGGCGCTCCGATCATGGTTCCGGTCGGTAACGAGACGCTCGGCCGCATCATGAACGTCATCGGTGAGCCGGTCGACGAAGCCGGTCCGCTGGTCACCGCTCACAAGCGCGCCATCCACCAGGATGCACCATCCTATGTCGAGCAGTCGACGGAATCGCAGATCCTCGTCACCGGCATCAAGGTCGTCGATCTTCTGGCTCCCTATGCACGCGGCGGCAAGATCGGCCTCTTCGGCGGCGCCGGCGTCGGCAAGACCGTTCTGATCATGGAACTGATCAACAACGTCGCCAAGGCGCATGGTGGTTACTCGGTTTTCGCAGGCGTCGGTGAACGTACCCGCGAAGGTAACGACCTCTACCACGAAATGATCGAATCGAACGTCAACAAGCATGGCGGCGGCGAAGGCTCGAAGGCGGCACTTGTTTACGGTCAGATGAACGAACCGCCGGGCGCCCGCGCCCGCGTCGCCCTGACCGGCCTGACGGTCGCCGAGCACTTCCGCGACCAGGGCCAGGACGTTCTGTTCTTCGTCGACAACATCTTCCGCTTCACGCAGGCAGGCTCCGAAGTGTCGGCTCTGCTCGGCCGCATCCCGTCGGCCGTCGGTTACCAGCCGACGCTCGCAACCGACATGGGCCAGATGCAGGAGCGCATCACCACGACAACAACAGGCTCGATCACCTCGGTCCAGGCCATCTACGTTCCGGCCGACGACTTGACCGACCCGGCGCCGGCGACCTCGTTTGCTCACCTTGACGCAACGACGGTTCTGTCGCGCTCCATCGCTGAAAAGGGCATCTACCCGGCGGTCGATCCGCTCGACTCCACGTCGCGCATGCTCGACCCGATGGTCGTCGGCGAAGAACATTACGACGTCGCCCGTAAGGTCCAGTCGACGCTGCAGCGCTACAAGGCCCTGCAGGACATCATCGCCATCCTTGGCATGGACGAACTGTCCGAAGACGACAAGATTGCTGTCGCCCGCGCCCGCAAGATCGAGCGTTTCCTGTCGCAGCCGTTCTTCGTCGCCGAAGTCTTCACAGGTTCGCCGGGCAAACTGGTTGCTCTGGAAGACACGATCAAGGGCTTCAAGGGCCTCGTCAACGGCGAATACGATCATCTGCCGGAAGCTGCCTTCTACATGGTCGGCTCGATGGAAGAAGCGGTCGAAAAGGCCAAGAAGCTCGCAGCTGCTTAATGAGCGATGCGCTAGACGAGATATTCTGCTGCGACTCCTTGAAAGGGGTCGTGGCGGATCTTCCGGAACCAGCAGCGCCAACCGTCTATCGCGCCGATAATGGCGTGCTGATGATGGTGGTGGGTCTGGTCCAGAGCGAGGAAGGCCTCGGTTATCTCGACCAAGCGATAATGCACTGCCCGTTTTGCGGGACTAAATTGCAAGATGCGAAAGCCATAGCCGAGAAGGTAAGTCACTGATGGCTGACAATTTCAACTTTGAGCTCGTTTCGCCGGAGCGTCTGCTGCTGTCGGAGATGGTGACCGAGGTCGTCATCCCTGCGACTGAAGGCGAGATGACGGTCATGGCAAACCATGCACCGACGATGACGACGATCAAGCCGGGCGTCGTGAGCGTGCGTTCGGCCTCCGGCAAGAAGCAAGATTACGTCGTGTTCGGCGGTTTTGCCGATATCCTGCCGACCGGCTGTACATTGCTTGCCGAATCCGCGGTTCCGGTCGAGGAACTCCAGAAGGACGAGCTGACACGCCGCATCGAGGCTGCCCGCCAGGAACTCGAACATGCCGAATTGCACGAGCACAAGTCGAAGCTCGAGCACTTCATCATGGAAATGACGCACCTGCGCGGCGTCGTTGAACAGGATTGATTGCCATCGGTAAGGTCCATGAAAAGCGGCCGGGATGGCCGCTTTTTTGTTTCTGCCTTTATCTGTCGATGTACGGAAAACAGCGCTATCGGCCGAGTTGAAATTAAGACGCGGCCGCAGCAATTCAAAGGGCTAATGCGACCTTTGCGCGTCTGAAAAGACGCGTGACACTGCAGGGGTCGCCTACCTCTGGCAGTGATGCCGGATCGTCTCAGAAGCCGGTGCCGCCGCGCAGCTCGATGACGACCGTCTTGAACAGGATCTTCAGGTCGAGCAGCAGGCTGAAATTCCTGACATAATAGATATCGCAGGCGATGCGAGCGCGGGCTTCCAGCGATCGTGCCGTCGGGCCGCGCCAGCCGCGCGTCTGCGCAAGGCCGGTGATGCCGGGGCGCATGATGTGGCGGTGGTGGTAGTCCGGCACCAATTCCTCGTAGAGCCGGCCGGCTGCCCGCATATTGATGGCGTGGCAGCGCGGGCCGACCAACGACATCTCGCCCCTGAGAACGTTGAAAAGCTGCGGCAGCTCGTCGATATTGGTCTTGCGGAGCAGCGCGCCGACGCCTGTCACCCGGCTGTCGCCCTTGACGGTCTGTTGAATGCCGCTCGGATCGCAAGCTTCCGCGCGCATCGACCGGAACTTGAAGACCGTGATCTTCCGGCCGTTCAGCCCCCAGCGGATCTGGCGGAAAAACACCGGACCGCCATCGTCGAGTTTGATGAAAAGAGCGATTGCCAGAAAAAGCGGCGCCAGCACGATGAGGGCGCTGACAGAGGCGACGATGTCGATCAACCGCTTCACGCCCAGCCGCACAGCCATCTTTCTTTCGATAAGGGAAAAGCTATCCGGCTGGCGAATGTTGGAGTTCGCTATAACCAGGGTCTTGGTTTTGTCCTGACGCTGAGACGGATCGAAGCGTGGATTCGTCTTCGAAGTAAAAGCATTCATTACGCAAGGTCCACAAGTTTAGATGCGGTACTGAACAACATGGAGACAAATACATGGTCACGTATCGTTTGTCATCGGTATAAATAAGAATTTGATAACCCTAAAGATGCCAAAAATGGGAGTATTCCGCGTTAATCTTAACGCCTGTAGTTGCGCTTACGGGAAATTTATACTTTGAAAGGAGTAGCCCGATTGGGTTGACGAGATGTCAGCCGGTTTCCGAAATGGATCGCCGGCTTTTCCAGCAGCGCGTAGCTGAGGGTTGCGACCAGAATGATGAGCGCTGCCGCCAATCCGCAAGACTGCAGCCAGCCGGTGACGACATTTTCCGAGGAAACGCCGAACGAACCCGGATCGAGCCTCTGGATCAATATCAGGATGATCTCCTGCCAAATATAGATGCCGAAGGAGATCTTTGCGATATAGCGGACAGGGGCGTTGTCGAGCAGCCTGCCCAGGCGTTGCGAATGGCTGAGCGAAACGAGCGCCGTTGCGACCGCCAGCGGAAAGACCGGAAAACCGTAGGGGATTTCGAGCCAGCCGTAAGCTTCGGCGGAACCGCCGGGCGATATGACGAGGCGGTAGCCGGCAATGGCGAGGGCCAGCAGCGCTGCGGCATCGAAAAAGGAGGAGCGTCTTTTTGGCAGCATCACCTCGACGCCGGCGGCAAGCGCGCCGAGCGCGAAGACGGCGAAGAAGCCGATCGGGTTATATCTCGGCATCCATTCTTTCGCCCCGCCCTGCAGGCCGTACTGCCAGCCGCGTTCGATGTCGTCGAGCGGAAACAGGGTCAGGATCAGCACATGGGCGAGGAGTACGCCCGTGATGACGCAAAGCCAAGCGAAACGGGCAAGCAATGGGCGCTGCCTGAGGAATGGTAAACGAAACAGCAGGAGAAAGCAGACCGGCAGGAGCACATAGCTGGTGACCTCGAAGGGAATGGACCAGAGCGGCCCGTCGGCTTCGACAGGAAACAAGGTGCGCCAATGCCACTGGCTCATGAACAGCAGCCCGGAGACGTAGCGGAGCACAAGCTCAGGCGTCAGCGGCAGGGCAAGCAGCGTCAGGCTGAGGGCGAAGCCGATGGTGGCGGCGAACCAGAAGCCCGGAGCGATGCGCGCCATCCTGCGGATCGTGTAGTGCCGCAGGCTCGGCCTGTCGCCGCCCGCGTCGAGCGCGCGCCAGAAGGGATGGGCAAGAAGAAAGCCGCTGAGCACGAAGAAGATGGCGACGCCGAAATTGCCGAAGCGGAGGATGTTTGCGGTCGGGCCGAGTTCATCAGGGATTCTGCGCATATCCAGCCGCAGCGCGAAGTGGTGGGCGAGCACCAGCAGACAGGCCGTCGCGCGCAGAAAGTCCGCTCCGGCCAGTCTCTCCTGTTGTCGCATCTTGCCTCCCCACCTTGCCCAAAGCATGATGCCGAAAAGTGTGAGCGGTTTTCGGACGACATCATGCTCTACTTCTTTGATTTAGATACGGATTCGGACCTTTAAGTCGATCCGGCCTATGATCTGAAGCCGTATCTAGGATTTTGCAGCGGAAAGCCGCGACGGGCAAGGCAGGCGTTGGGCTCAGTCGAGAAGTTCGTTGGTATAATAGGTGGAAAAGTCCGGCTTCTCCTTGAGTGCGGCGCCATTGGCATCGACCAGAATGCCATTCTCCATCAGGAAGCTGCCGAGGGCCTCGGCCTTTGCCGGGTCGAGCTTACCGATCACACCGGCCTCGGATTTCAGGAAGTGCCCCTCGATCAATGCCTTCTGAGAAGCCTTTACCAGTTCCGTATTCATCAGTGCGCCGTTGCTTCCAGAGATCAGCAAGTCGCAGGCTTCGTCGGGATGGTCGACTGAGTAGGCATAACCCTTTCGTGTCGCCTGGATGAAGGCGCGGGCGTGTTCCCGACTTGCGGAGAGATAAGCGTCGCTGGAGACGATGACCGTCGTCTGCTCATCGGGAATGCCATAATCGGAATAGTGGAAGCGGCCGATCTTCCGGTTTTCCAGTTCGGCGGCGATACCTTCCCAGGTGTAGATCTCCAGCGTGAAATCGATCGAGCCATTGTCCAGCGCCTCGTATGCGGAGGTGCCGAGGGTGACGGTCTTGACGTCGCCTTTGCCGCCATCATTGCGGATCATCGCGGAGATCAGCGCGCTCTCCCAGGTGCCGCCAAAGCCGCCATAGGTCTTGCCGTCCAGGTCTTTCGGGCTCTTGATGTCATCGCGTCCGCCCTTGAAGATCAGGCGTGCGGTTTCCGTCTGGACGACGCCGTAGACCATCTTCACGTCACCGCCGCCAGCGCGCTGCGTGAGGGTCTCGATCTCGCTGCTGATGCCGAAATCGGCAACGCCGTTCGACACCAGCGTTCCGGCGCTGGTGTCGGTGAAGGGAAGAATCTCGACATCGAGCCCGGCATCGGCATAGAAGCCCTTCGCCTTGGCGACATAGATGCCGATATGGTTGGTGTTGGGCGTCCAGTCGAGCGCGATGCGAACCTTTGCGGGCGCCGATTGGGCGAAGGCGGAGCGGCCGGCGAGGCTTGCCGCGATTGCGGCGAAGATCGTCTGGCGACGGGTGAGAAGCAGCATGGTGACCTCCTCTGGTCTCTAGAGCATGATGCCGAAAAGTGTGAGCGGTTTTCGGCGTCACGCTCTAACTCTTTAAATTAGAACAGGATTCAGATTTTAGGCCGACCGGCCTAAAATCATCCTGTTCTAGCGGATGAAGCAGGGTTTGCAGGATTTCGGTTTCGATCGCCTGGGCCGCCGGCGAGCCTAGATCGGCAATGCTTCTCGGACGGGGCAGGGGAACGCGGAATTCGCGGATAATACGCGCCGGACGGGCCGAGAGCATGTAGATCCGGTCGGAAAGGAACACGGCCTCGCGAACATCATGGGTGATCAGCAGCGCCGTCCAACGGTGTTCGGTCCACATGCCCTGCAGCCATTCCTGGATCTGCGTGCGCGTCAGCGCATCCAGGGCGCCGAAAGGCTCGTCGAGCAGCAACATGTCCTGGGTCTGGACGACGGTGCGCAGCAGCGCGGCGCGCTGGCGCATGCCGCCTGACAGTTCGGAGGGATAGTGATGCTCGAAGCCTGCGAGGCCGAAGCGCTCGAACAGCGGCGCGACGGCGGCGCGGGCCGCGCGGCGGCTCATGCCGCGCACCTCCAGGCCGAGTGCGGCATTGTCGATGATCCGGCGCCAGGGCATCAGCGCATCGCGCTGCGGCATGAAAGCGAAGGAATGCGGCGCCTGTTCCAGCGGCGCGCCCTTGAAAAGCATGGTGCCGGAATCGGGCCGAAGCGCCTGTGTCAGCAACCTCAGTACTGTCGATTTTCCGGAGCCGGATGGGCCGACGATCGAAACGAACTCGCCGCTTGCGACAGCGAGTGAAATATCGTCCAGTACCTTCATGCCGTCGAAGGACTTCGAGATGTTGCGCAGTTCAACCATTGCATCGCTCATCGGCGCTGCTCCCCGGATTGTTGCCAGGGCATGATGAGGCGCTGGATCATCAGCGTCAGCCCGAAGAGGCAGAGTGTCAGCACGGCGCTGACGACGACGGCGGCGAGCACGAGATCGGGACGGAAATTGTTCTTGGCGTTGAGGATATAGATGCCGAGGCCGCGGGCGGCACCGGCATATTCGGCGAAGATCGCGCCGACGACAGCATAGGTGATCGAGATCCGCAGGCCGGCGAAGAAATAGGGCAGCGAGGAGGGAAGCCGTGCCAGGCGGAAAATGCGCCAGCGGCTCGCTTTCATCGAATTCAGCAACTCGGCAATGTCGCGGTCGGTCGATTCATAGCCCTGCAGCAGGGCGACGAGCAGCGGGAAGAAGGTGACGAGCGCCACCAGCAGGATCTTCGGCAACAGGCCGAAGCCGAACCAGAGGACGACGAGGGGAGCGATCGCCACCAGCGGCAGGGTCTGGCTGGCGATGAAGATCGGCAGCAATGCCCGGCGCATGAAAGGCACGAAATCCATGAGGATCGAGGCGGCGAAGGCGAAGGCAAGCGACAGGGCGAAACCACCGAGTGTCGCGCCGAGCGTCGGCCAGGTATTTGATATCAGCGCCTCGCGGTTCAGCCAGCCCTGGACGACGATGCGCGAAGGCGCCGGCAGGATAGAAGGTTTTATGCCCGAAAGATCGGCATAGAGTTCCCATGCCGCCAAGAAGGCGCAACCGGCGAGCAGGGCGGGTATGCCCCGGCAGAGAGCGGTGCGGAGCGCGGCAAGGCGCGATTCCGATGGTGATGGCGGTGTCATCAGCGTTCGATTCAGGCTTTCGTCGGGCTATTCGCGGAAACCGTGATGTCGAGGGTCACATGTCCCTCGGGGTCGCCGAAGCGAAAGAAGGCCTCGCGAATGGTGGCGAAGACCGCGCCGGCGTCGCCAGAGAGCCTGGTGCAGAAATTCTTGGCGCGGTCGAAGGTGCCGGAGCGCTTCAGGAAGTCGATGCAGCCATAGATCTCGTCCATATGGGTACCGGTTCCCATGACGTAGAGCGAGAATTGCGCAGCGGTCGGCTGTCCGCTTTCGGCGGTGGTTTCAACGGCGGCAAGTGCGGCTGTTATACGCTCGGCAAGCGGCTCCGCCTGGCCGAGGGAGGGGTTGACGCCGCAGATGGCGTCGTCGGGCTCGCCGGGGCAGCCGCGTGAAACGGCAGCGGATAATACGCAATGCTCGCCGGTTTTTGCGGCGGCGACGAAAAGATCGTGCATGGCGGCGAAGAGAATGTCAGGCGGGCCGACCAGCAGAGTGGAGATGTCATCGACCTCGATGCGCAACCGGTCGCGATAGGGATCCAGCGCCGTGACGGCGTCGAGAATGATGCCGACGAAATTGTCGGACATCGGATAGAGTGACACTTGTGCGCCTGAGAACATCTGAACCTCGCTCCGCTGGCATTACCCAGATCAGCTTTGAAGGGTCCAGAGGCTTGCGCCTCACATCTCAGCCCCGGCAATACAGAGCTCCCCTGTTATTTGCTCGGAAACTATCACCGCGGTTTTCTCCCCGCAACCGCAAAATTGCGAACCCGTCCGTGCGGTCGGAATGAACCGGATGTGGCGGAAAACACCCGGGCGGAGGATCTGCCCGGGTGTTCCCAATGGTTCCGTACCTGCCGGGAACGGAACCGGAGCTTCCTGCCTCAGGCGGCTAGCGCATAACCCCGAAAATCGGCATCGATTTTCGGAAAGGATCATACGCAGATTCAAAGTGATAGAGCGTCCTTAGCGCTCCTGAAAAGACGCGCGGCGCTCTATGTCGGCATAGGGACGATCGCTGCGGGCGGTGACGAGCGCCCGTGTCCACCATTCCAGCCTCGCCATCATCCGATCGAGCAAACGCATTGCATCGGCGGGATTGTCGAGCCTTCCCTGCGTATCGAAGCGGTTCCAAGGTGCGGCAAAGCTGACCGAATCGCGGATGGTGACGGCGTGGAGTTCGGCAAAGACCAGCCGCAGCTGTTCGACGGCGCGCAGGCCGCCGGATATGCCGCCATAGGAAACGAAGGCGACCGGCTTGCCCTGCCAGGGCTCGAAGAAGAAATCGATGATCGACTTCAACGAGGCGGTGAAGCTGTGATTGTATTCCGGCGTGACGATGATGAAGGCGTCGGCCATGCCAAGCCGTCCGGCGAGCCTGTCGATTTCAGGATGCGCTATGTCACGGTTGGTCGGCAGTGCGAAATCCAGTGGGTCGATGATGTCGATATCGAATTGCGGGAAGCGGAGGAGTTCCTGCGTCAGCCATTTGACCACCCGGTCGCAGATGCGGCCCTCTCTCGTGCTCCCGTAGATGACAGCCAGCCTGGTGGGTGTTTTCATGCGTCGCTCCTTGTTGCGATTGGACTTTACGATTGCAGGAGCAAGGGTTATAGAACCTCGACTAATATTGAGGTCAAGAGGCGATGGATACAATTCCGGCAGCGCCGCTCGGCAAGCTCCTGACGGTCGGCGAAGTGGCGGAGCGCAGCGGCCTGGCCGTCTCGGCGCTGCATTTTTACGAGACCAAGGGGCTGATCTCGAGCATCCGCTCCCGCGGCAATCAGCGGCGCTATGGGCGCGATGTGCTTCGCCGGCTCGGCATCATCAAGGTGGCGCAGCGTGTCGGCATTCCGCTTTCGGAAATCCAGGCGGCGTTCGAGTCCCTGCCGCAAGGACGCACGCCGACCGTCGCCGACTGGCAGACGCTGTCGGCGCTGTGGAAGGATGATCTCGACGCGCGAATCAGGCGGCTTAGCCTGCTGCGCGACCGTCTGACCGGCTGCATCGGCTGCGGCTGCCTGTCGATCGAAAGCTGTCCGTTGCGCAATCCCTGCGACCGGCTCGGCAAGGAAGGGCCGGGCGCGCGGCTTCTGGAGAACGAAAACTAACCCCGGTCCTCCCCAGGAAAGATCGATGCGCGCCTTTCTTTCAGTCGGCGCGCTCATATGTTAAGGGCGAATGACACAACCGGCGGCACTGTCCGCGAGGAGGACGGCTTCGTGTTCCATCCCAGACTGTTCGAAAATCGCAATGTCGTGGTGACCGGCGCCGGCCGCGGCATCGGCCTTGAAGTGGCCCGGCAGTTCCTGGACTGCGGCGCGAAGGTGATCGTCCATACCGGGCGCAAGCCGGGACGCGCCCTGCCGGATTTCCTGCTGACGGCTGAATCCGAAAGACGGGCGCTGCTGCTTAATGCCGATTTCTCTGCAGTCGGTGGGGCAGCGCAATTTGCCGAGGATGTTCTCGCCTTCTTCGATAAGGTCGATGTGCTGGTCAACAATGCCGGCACCATGCTCGGTCGTTTTCCCGCTGCCACGCTCACCGACGCAGAATATGAAGCGGTCGTACGGCTCAACCAGACATCGGTGGTGGCGCTGACGCGGGCGCTGCTGCCGGCATTGAAGGCGGCTGGTGGCGCTGCCATCGTCAACACCGTTTCGATTTCGGCGCTGACCGGCGGCAGCCCCGGTTCCTCGATCTATTCGGCCTCGAAAGCCTTTGTTGCGACCTATTCCAAGGCGCTTGCCCGCGAGCTTGCACCGGACGGAATCCGCGTCAATTGCGTATCGCCGGGAACGATCGAGACGGATTTCCATGAGCGCTATTCCTCGCGCGAAAAGCTGGAGCAGACGAGAAAATCCATCCCCCTGCAGCGGCTCGGCACGGCGGAGGATTGTGCTCCCGCCTACCTATTTCTGGCGGCTCCCTCGCTCTCGGGCTACATCACCGGACAGGTGATCGAGATCAATGGAGGTCAGCTTATCTGCTGATTTGTTTGGACCTTTTTTGACATTTCATCACTTTTGACCAATTCGCTTGTGCGAATATGCTATTGTGCTGATCTACTCATTGCCTCCCTTCCGAGATACCGAATGCCGTTGCCCAAACCCGAGCCGGGGATGTCCGGCCAGGAATTGCACAAACTCGCTGGAAAAGCCGATGAAGCGAGCGATCTGCTGAAAGCGCTAGCGCACCCGACCCGACTTCTGATCCTCTGCATATTGGCGAACGAGGAGCGCACGGTGGGTGAGATCGAAAATATCCTCGGCATCCAGCAGGCAATGGTCTCGCAGCAGCTGGCGCGGTTAAGGCTAGAAGGCCTGGTCCATACGCGCCGCCAGGGCAGGCTGGTCTATTACAGCATCGGCAATGTCAGCGTGCTTGCCTTCCTCGAATCGCTGTTCGATCTTTTCCCGGCTGCAGAAAACAGCTAGAGCATGATGCCGAAAAGTGTGCGCGGTTTTCGGACGACATCATGCTCTATTTCTTTGATTTAGATCAGGATTCAGATTTTGGGCCGATCGGGCCTAAAATCATCCTGATCTAGAGATCGCCCTTGCGGAGCACGGCTGCTGCGTCAAAGATGAACTGGCCCGGATGATGTCATGCCGGATCGGGAGACCGGATGATCGACAAGCTGGAATTCTTCATCGCCCTTGCCAATGAAAAGCATTTTGGCCGCGCCGCGGAGGAGTGCGGGATCTCGCAGCCAACGCTTTCGGCTGCCATCCGGCAGCTCGAGGATCAGCTTGGCGTCATGCTGGTGCAGCGCGGTTCGCGGTTCCAGGGGCTGACGCCTGAGGGGCAGCGCGTGCTCGAATGGGCCCGACGCATCGTCGGCGATGCCCGCACCATGCGCGAGGAGATGCGCGCCGCGCGCCGCGGTCTTTCCGGCCACATCCGCCTCGCCGCCATTCCGACCGCGCTTGCCATGCTGTCGCGCATCACCACGCCATTTCAGGAGCGGCATCCCGGCGTGACCTTCTCGATCGTCTCGCGCAATTCGCTGCAGGTGCTGAGCATGCTCGAAAACCTCGAAATCGATGCCGGCATCACCTATCTCGAAAACGAGCCGCTCGGCCGCGTCACGACCGTTCCCCTTTATGCCGAGCGCTATAATCTGATCACGGCTGCCGGCAGCCCGCTATCTGATCGCGACAACGTGACCTGGCGGGAGATCGGTGATCTTCGGCTTTGTCTATTGACTGCCGACATGCAGAACCGCCGCATCATCAACCGGCACTTGACGGAAGCAGGCGCCACCGCGCATCCGACGCTCGAATCCAACTCGATGATCGTGCTGTTCTCGCATGTCAGGACTGGACGCTGGGCGAGCATCATGCCGCGCAACGTCGCCAAATCCTTCGGGTTTCCAGTGGAAATCCGCATGATCCCGATCGTCGAGCCGGAGGCGCATCATCTGGTCGGCCTTGTTGCGCCTTATCGCGAGCCCTTCACGCCGCTTGTCTCGGCCTTGCTGCATGAAGCGAGAGTGCTCGTGCAAGATGAAGAACTTTGATAGAAAAAACCTATCAAGCAACGAGATAGCTTTATTGATCGCCGGCTGCTTCCCTGAGATGGTGGTTGCGGAATAGCACTCGGCTGGGGGAGGCCCGCTATTTTGTAACGAGCAAGCCGCTGGGAGGGCTGCCTTATGATCATTCATATCGCCGAAGGCGATATTGCAGCACGCACCCGAGCCATCGTCGCCGATCTTCGCTTTCTCGAAGGACCGCTGCTTCCCATTCTGCACGAGGTTCAGCAGGAATTCGGCTATGTGCCGCAGGAAGCCATGCCTGTTATCGCGGAGGAATTGAACCTCTCGCGCGCCGAGGTGCATGGCGTGGTGACTTTCTATCACGATTATCGCGACCATCCCGCCGGCCGGCATCTGCTGAAGCTCTGTCGCGCCGAAGCCTGTCAGTCGATGGGCGGCGATGCGCTGGCCGAACGTGTCAAGGCGCTGCTCGGCATCGATTTTCATCAGACGACGCTCGATGGCGGCGTGACGCTGGAGCCGGTCTACTGTCTCGGGCTCTGCGCCTGTGCGCCGGCGGCGATGCTCGACGGCGAGGTCTATGGCCGGATCGACGATCAGACGGTGGTGGAACTCGTCGCGGAGGCACGCCGATGACGGTCAGGATATATGTTCCGCGCGATGCCGCAGCGCTGGCGCTCGGGGCCGAAAAGGTGGCAAAGGCGATTGCCCAGGAGATCGCCGCCCGCGGCTTCGATGCCGAGATCGTGCGCAACGGCTCGCGCGGAATGTTCTGGCTGGAGCCGCTGGTCGAGGTCGCGGTTGCCGGCAAGCGCATCGGCTACGGGTCGGTGAAGGCGAAGGATGTGCCTGATCTGTTCGATGCCGGGATGATTGACGGAGGCGAGCATCGGCTCTGTCTCGGGGAGGTTGAAGACCTCCCGTTCCTCAAGGAACAGACCCGCCTGACCTTCGCCCGCTGCGGCGTCACCGATCCGCTTTCGCTTGGCGATTACGAGGCGCATGGCGGTCTTGCCGGCCTTCGCCGCGCCGTTTCGATGACACCAGTCGATATCGTCAAGGAAATCACCGATTCCGGCTTGCGCGGACGCGGCGGCGCCGGCTTTCCGACCGGCATCAAGTGGAAGACCGTTCTCGATGCCGCCGGCGAACGCAAATATATCGTCTGCAATGCCGATGAGGGCGACAGCGGCACCTTTGCCGACCGGATGATCATGGAGGGCGATCCCTTCGTGCTGATCGAGGGCATGGCGATATCAGGGCTCGCCACCGGGGCGACCAAGGGTTTCATTTATACGCGTTCGGAATATCCGCATGCGATCGCTGTCATGACCGAGGCCGTCGGCATCGCGCGCCAGGCCGGCATTCTCGGACCATCGGTGCTCGGATCCGGCCGCGCCTTCGATATCGAGGTGCGCACCGGCGCCGGCGCCTATGTCTGCGGCGAGGAGACGGCGCTGCTGAATAGTCTGGAAGGCAAGCGCGGCATCGTGCGTGCCAAGCCGCCGCTGCCGGCGCATAAGGGGTTGTTTAACTGTCCGACCGTCATCAACAATGTGATCTCGCTGGCTTCGGTGCCCGTCATCATGGAAAAGGGTGCGGCCTTCTACCGCGATTTCGGCATGGGCCGTTCGCGCGGCACTATCCCGCTGCAGATCGCCGGCAATGTCAGATATGGCGGCCTCTTTGAGACGGCCTTCGGTCTTTCGCTCGGAGATATCGTCGACAGGATCGGTGGGGGGACGGCGACGGGACGGCCGGTCAAGGCCGTGCAGGTCGGCGGACCGCTCGGCGCCTATTTCCCGCGAGCGCTGTTCGACACGCCGTTCGACTACGAATCCTTCGCCGCCAAGGACGGGCTGATCGGCCATGCCGGCATCGTCGTCTTCGACGACACGGCCGATATGCTGAAGCAGGCGCGTTTCGCCATGGAATTCTGCGCCGTCGAAAGCTGCGGCAAGTGCACGCCCTGCCGCATCGGCTCGACGCGCGGCGTGGAGACGGCCGACAAGATCGCGCACGGTATCGAGCCGGAGAAGAACCGGGCGCTGCTTGCCGATCTCTGCAACACGATGAAGTTCGGCTCGCTCTGTGCGCTGGGTGGGTTCACGCCCTATCCTGTGATGAGCGCCATGACGCATTTCCCGGAGGATTTTTCGCCGGCACCTCTGGTGGAGGCGGCGGAATGACGCGTTTTTCTCTAACTTTGCCCCTCACCCTAACCCTCTCCCCGCTTGCGGGGAGAGGGGACGTGCCATGCGAGACGTGGCGGGGGACGGAGAGGTTGCGGCGTATTCCCTTCTCCCCGCAAGCGGGGAGAAGGTGCCGGCAGGCGGATGAGGGGCACGCCTTGAGGCGGCCGACAAGGAAATCTATCGGAGGAGCAAACCATGTCTCTCATCCATGAAATCGACTACGGCACCCCCGCTTCGAAATCCGAGGCCATGGTGACGCTCACCATCGACGGACAGCAGATCAGCGTGCCGGAGGGCACCTCGATCATGCGCGCCTCGATGGAGGCCGGTATCAAGGTGCCGAAGCTCTGTGCCACCGATATGGTCGATGCTTTCGGCTCCTGCCGGCTCTGCCTCGTCGAGATCGAGGGCCGCAACGGCACGCCCTCCTCCTGCACGACGCCGGTGGCGGCAAACATGGTGGTGCACACGCAGACGGGGCGGTTGAAGGATATCCGCCGCGGCGTGATGGAACTCTATATTTCCGACCATCCGCTCGACTGTCTCACCTGCGCGGCCAACGGCGATTGCGAGTTGCAGGACATGGCAGGCGCCGTCGGCCTGCGCGACGTGCGCTACGGCTATGAGGGAGACAACCACGTCAAGGCGCGCAGCAATGGCGACATCAATCTGAAATGGATGCCGAAGGACGAATCCAATCCCTATTTCACCTATGATCCCTCCAAGTGCATCGTCTGTTCGCGCTGCGTGCGCGCCTGCGAAGAAGTACAAGGAACCTTCGCGCTGACGATCGAGGGGCGCGGCTTCGGCTCGCGCGTTTCGCCCGGCATGCACGAGCATTTCATCGATTCAGAATGCGTCTCCTGCGGCGCCTGCGTCCAGGCCTGCCCGACGGCGACGCTGACGGAGAAATCGGTGATCCAGATCGGCCAGCCGGAACACTCGGCCGTGACGACCTGCGCCTATTGCGGCGTAGGCTGTTCCTTCAAGGCGGAGATGCGCGGCGAGGAACTGGTGCGCATGGTGCCGTGGAAGGACGGTCAGGCCAATCGCGGCCATTCCTGCGTCAAGGGCCGCTTCGCCTATGGCTATTCCACCCATAAGGACCGCATCCTTAATCCGATGATCCGCGAAAAGGTCAGCGATCCCTGGCGAGAAGTGAGCTGGGACGAGGCCTTCGCACATGTGGCGACGGAATTCCGCCGCATCCAGTATCAATACGGCCGCGAGGCGATCGGCGGCATCACCTCGTCGCGCTGCACCAATGAGGAAACTTATCTGGTGCAGAAGCTGATCCGCGCCGGCTTCGGCAACAACAATGTCGATACCTGCGCCCGCGTCTGCCATTCGCCGACCGGTTACGGTCTCGGCCAGACCTTCGGCACGTCGGCGGGCACGCAGGATTTCGACAGCGTCGAGCATTCCGACGTCGTCATCGTCATCGGCGCCAATCCGACCGACGGGCATCCGGTGTTCGGCTCGCGGCTGAAGAAGCGGCTGCGCCAGGGCGCCAAGCTCATCGTCATCGACCCGCGCCGCACCGATATTGTCCGCTCGCCGCATATCGAGGCCTCCTATCACCTGCCGCTGAAGCCCGGCACCAATGTCGCGGTCATGACGGCGCTGGCGCATGTGATCGTCACCGAAGGGCTCTTTGACGAGGCGTTCATCCGCGAGCGCTGCGACTGGTCGGAGTTCGAGGACTGGGCGGCCTTCGTCGCCGAACCGCAGCACAGTCCCGAAGAGACCGAGATTTTCACCGGCGTGCCGGCGGCGGATCTGCGCGGCGCGGCAAGGCTCTATGCCAAGGGCGGCAATGGCGCGATCTACTACGGCCTCGGCGTCACCGAACACAGCCAGGGCTCGACCACGGTCATCGCGATCGCCAATCTGGCGATGGCGACCGGCAATATCGGCCGTCCCGGCGTCGGCGTGAACCCGCTGCGCGGCCAGAACAATGTGCAGGGCTCCTGCGACATGGGCTCGTTCCCGCACGAACTGCCGGGCTACCGGCACATTTCCGACGATGCGACGCGCGATATCTTCGAAAAGCTCTGGGGCGTGAAGCTCAACAACGAGCCGGGCCTGCGTATTCCGAACATGCTGGATGCGGCAGTCGACGGCTCATTCAAAGGCATCTACATCCAGGGCGAAGACATCCTGCAGTCCGATCCCGATACCAAACATGTCGCGGCCGGGCTTGCGGCGATGGAATGCGTCGTCGTGCATGATCTGTTCCTCAACGAGACCGCCAATTACGCCCATGTCTTCCTGCCGGGCTCGACCTTCCTCGAGAAGGACGGCACCTTCACCAATGCCGAGCGCCGCATCAACCGCGTGCGCAAGGTGATGTCGCCGCGCAACGGTTATGGCGACTGGGAAGTGACGCAGAAGCTTGCCCAGGCGATGGGGCTCGACTGGAATTACAGCCATCCGTCGGAGATCATGGACGAGATCGCCGCGACGACGCCGAGTTTCGCGATGGTCTCCTACGACTATCTCGAAAAAATGGGCTCGGTGCAGTGGCCCTGCAACGAGAAGAACCCGCTCGGCTCGCCGATCATGCATGTCAATGGCTTCGTGCGCGGCAAAGGCAAGTTCATCCGCACCGAATATGTGGCGACCGACGAGCGCACCGGTCCGCGCTTCCCGCTGCTGCTGACAACCGGCCGCATCCTCAGCCAGTACAATGTCGGGGCGCAGACACGGCGAACCGAGAATGTCGTCTGGCATGCGGAAGACCGGCTGGAAATCCATCCGCACGATGCCGAGCAGCGCGGCGTTCGCGACGGCGACTGGGTGAAGCTCGGCAGCCGCTCCGGCGACACGACGCTCAGGGCGCTGATCACCGATCGCGTCGCGCCGGGTGTCGTCTATACGACCTTCCATCATCCCACGACGCAGGCGAACGTCATCACCACCGATTTCTCCGACTGGGCGACGAACTGCCCGGAATACAAGGTGACGGCGGTGCAGATCTCGCCCTCCAATGGGCCGAGCGAATGGCAACTCGAATATGACGAGCAGGCGCGGCAATCGCGCCGCATCGCCGGCAAGCTCGAGGCTGCGGAGTGACGATGCGGGGGCGGCTCTTTAGGCGGGAACGCGCATCATGACCTTCACCGTTACCGCCCGTGCTTCCGAAACCGCCCGTCGCAACGGCATCCTCCAGACCGGTTCGCGCATCGTGCCGGAAGAGGTGCCGATCGCCTTTTCCTATGGCGGTAGTTCGCATGCGGTGATGATGGCAACGCCCGATGATCTCGCGGATTTTGCCGTCGGATTCAGTCTGACCGAAGGGATCATCACCGGGCCGGCGGAGATATCGGGCATCGAGGTGGTCGAGGGCGAGCAGGGGATCGATGTGCAGGTGAGCCTGGTCGATGACGTCGCCGATCGGCTGCGGGCACGACGCCGCAGTATGGCGGGACCGGTCGGCTGCGGGCTCTGCGGCATCGAATCGATCGAACAGGCGGTACGGCCGGTGCCTGACGTTTCGGCATCGCCGTTGGCGCTGTCGCATGCGGATATCGTCCGCGCCGTTTCGCTTCTGAACGAGGCACAGCCGCTGCATCGTGAGACGCGGGCGGTGCATGGCGCCGGGTTCTATCTTCCCGGCAGGGGGCTGATTGCCGTGCGCGAAGATGTCGGTCGGCACAATGCGCTGGACAAGCTCTGCGGCGCCGTCATCGGCGCCAGCGAAAAAGGCGGGGATGGCGCCGTCGTCGTCACCAGTCGGCTCTCCGTCGAGATGGTGCAGAAGGCGGCGATCCTCGGCAGCCCGGTGCTCATCGCCATTTCGGCTCCGACGGCCCTCGCCATCCGCACGGCCGAAGAAGCCGGCATGACGCTCGTCGCGCTGGTGCGTGGCGAGGATTTCGAGATTTTCACCCACCCGCACCGCATCTCGCCCGGAAGCATTGCCGATGTCGCATGATACCAAGACCAAGCTCGTTTATATGGCAAACCAGATCGCCACCTTCTTCAAGAGCCAGCCGGAAAGCGAGGCCGCGCAGGGGGTCGCCACCCATATCAATAAATTCTGGGACCCGCGCATGCGGCGGCAATTGTTCGAAATTCTGGAGAATGAGGAGAATGGCCTGGACGCGCTCGTGCTTCAGGCCGTTCCGCTGATCCGAAAGCCGGAACCGGCGACACCCACGGTCCGGTAGACCGGCTCATGCGGGAGGAGAGGCAGGAGCAACCTGCCTGCACATGCGTCGGCAATGGCAAGCTGAATCAAGCCATATTTGAATTTAAACCAGGTCTGATTTAAGGAGGATTTTTCATGACGGCAGCGGAAACACGGACTGATGGAGTGCTGGCGGGCTCAGGCCTGCTCGATCGCGAAAGGATCGTCGCAAGGCCCGGGTTCAATCGGTGGCTGGTGCCGCCGGCAGCGCTCGCCATTCATCTCTGCATCGGCATGGCCTATGGTTTCAGCGTCTTCTGGCTGCCGCTTTCCAAGTCGCTCGGGATCACGGCCTCGACGGCCTGCCCCGATCTGACACTTGCCTCGGCGCTGTTCACCACGACTTGCGACTGGCGCGTTGCCGACCTCGGCTGGATCTATACGTTGTTCTTCGTTCTGCTTGGCTCATCGGCCGCCATCTGGGGCGGCTGGCTCGAGCGGGCCGGTCCGCGCAAGGCGGGCGTCGTTTCCGCCTGCTGCTGGTGCGGTGGCATCATTCTTGCCGCGATCGGCGTCATTACTCATCAGCTCTGGATGATGTGGCTGGGTGCCGGCGTCATCGGCGGCATCGGTCTCGGCCTCGGTTACATCTCGCCGGTCTCGACACTGATCAAATGGTTTCCCGACCGGCGCGGCATGGCGACGGGTATGGCGATCATGGGCTTCGGCGGCGGGGCGATGATCGGCGCCCCATTGGCCAACCTGCTGATGAATGCCTTCAAGACCGACAGTTCGGTCGGCGTCTGGCAGACGTTCATCGTCATGGCGGTGATCTATTTCGTCTTCATGATGGGCGGTGCCTTCGGCTATCGCATTCCGCCGGCCGGCTGGCGTCCAGAAGGTTGGACGCCGCCTGCAGCCAAGAGCACGATGATCACCACCAAACATGTGCACCTCAGCAATGCCCACAGGACAAAACAGTTCTGGCTGATCTGGGCGGTGCTTTGCCTCAACGTTTCGGCCGGTATCGGCGTTATCGGCATGGCCTCGCCAATGCTGCAGGAAATCTTCGCCGGCTCGCTGATCGGGCTGCCGGATGTCGGCTTCGCCCAACTCGACGCCGGGCAGAAGGCATCGATTGCCACGATCGCCGCCGGTTTCGCCGGCTTGCTGTCGCTCTTCAACATCGGCGGACGGTTTTTCTGGGCGTCGCTGTCCGACAAGATCGGCCGCAAGAATACCTATTATTGCTTCTTCGTCCTCGGAATCGTGCTCTATGCACTGGCGCCCACTTTCGCAGGCATGGGCAACAAGGCGCTGTTCGTTCTCTCCTTCGGCATCATCCTGTCGATGTACGGCGGCGGCTTTGCGACGATCCCGGCCTATCTTGCCGATATTTTCGGTACGCAATTCGTCGGCGCCATCCACGGCCGGCTGCTGACGGCCTGGGCAACGGCCGGCATCGTCGGGCCCGTCGTCGTCAACTATATCCGCGAAGCGCAGATCGCCGCCGGCGTTGCGCCCGGTCCAACCCTTTATACCGGCACCATGTATATCCTCGCCGGCATGCTGGCGCTCGGGCTGATCGCCAATGCGCTGATCAGGCCGCTTTCGGACAAATGGTTCATGTCGGATGACGAGGTCGCCGCGCTGCAGGCGAAGTCGGCGGCCGTAAATGCCGGGCCGACGGGTTCCTTCGGCATTGGCACAGGCGGGCTGGACGCCAAGGCGATGCTTGCCTGGGCGGTCGTCGGCATTCCGCTGCTGTGGGGTGTCTGGGTGACGCTGAGGGCAACCTTCGCGCTGTTCGGCTAAGCCATCAAAGCGCGTCGCATGGGCTTCATGCGGCGCGCTTTATCGTCGTATACAGCGCGATCCGGTCAAGGTGCCGCCTGCACCGGCATGGTTCAGAACTCTTCCCAGCTTTGGGCGGTCGCCGCGCCAGCACTATTCACCTTTGTGACACGTGAAACGAGGTGCAGCGCCGGTGAGCCCGTCTGTCTTGGCCCAGCTCCGCCGATGGACTGCGTTTGACCCGGTAGGCGGAACCTCGCCAGCAGGACACGCAGCGTTTCGGCTTCTCTCGCAAGGCTGTGGCTGGCGGCGGTACTTTCCTCGACCATCGCGGCATTCTGCTGGGTTGCCTGATCCAGCGTATTGACCGCCTGGTTGATTTCCTTGAGGCCGATTGCCTGCTCCCTGGAGGCTTCGACGATGGCGACGACGTTGCCGTCGATATCGCCGACCTGGGTGACGATCTCCTCGAGCGCCTTGCCCGTCTGACCGACCAGACCGACGCCGTTCCTGACATGCTCGCCCGACGTGTTGATCAGCGCCTTGATCTCCTTGGCGGCGGTGGCGGAACGCTGGGCGAGCTCCCGCACCTCCTGAGCCACCACTGCGAAGCCCTTGCCGGCTTCGCCGGCGCGGGCCGCCTCGACGCCGGCATTCAATGCCAGCAGGTTGGTCTGAAAGGCGATATCGTCGATGACGCCGATGATGTTGGTGATCTCGCGGGAGGACTGTTCGATCTGGCCCATGGCGGCGACGGCATTGCGGACCACGACACCGGATTGTTCGGCGCCCTGTTTGGTCATGGCGACGAGGCGGCCGGCCTCATCGGCGCGACGGCTGGAATCGTTGACGGTCGTGGTGATTTCTTCCAGCGCGGCGGCCGTCTCTTCGATCGATGCGGCTTGCTGTTCCGTCCGCTTGGAGAAGGAATCCGCCGATGCGCCAATCTCGCGTGAGCCGCTGGCGATCGCACTGGCATTCTCGCCGATCGTCTTCATCGTCTCGGCAAGACCTTTGATCGCGGTGTTGAAATCGTGGCGCAATTGTTCCATCGACGGGACGAAGGGCGTGTCCACCGTCCTTGTCAGATCACCTTCGGACAGCTGACGCAGCGCGCCGCCGAGCAGAGAAATCGCGCTCATGCGCTGGGTGACGTCGGTGGCGAACTTCACGACCTTGTAGACCTTGCCGTCGGCATCGACGATCGGGTTATAGGCCGCCTGGATCCAGATTTCGCGGCCGTCCTTACCGAAACGGACGAATTCGTTGGCAATGAATTCGCCATTGGCCAGACGCCCCCAGAAGCTGCCGTAATCATCGGTGCGCGCATAGGCCGGATCGCAGAATATGCTGTGATGCTTGCCGGTGATCTCGGCCAGGGAATATCCCATGGCTTTGCAGAAATTCTCATTCGCCGTCAGGATCTCGCCCTTCGGGGTGAATTCAATCACTGCCTGCGAGCGCGAGATCGCCTGCAGCTTGCCGGAATCCTCGACCGCCTGCTTCTTGGCGGCAGTGATGTCGGCCGCGAATTTCACCACCTTGAATGGCTTTCCGCCCTTGAGAACAGGATTGTAGGAAGCCTGGATCCATATCTCGCTGTTGCCCTTGGCAAGACGCTTGTAAGCCCCGGCATCATATTCGCCGCGTCCGAGCCGCGCCCAGAAGGCGCGATATTCCGGGGTTGCCGTATAGGCCGGCTCGCAGAACATCCTGTGATGTTTGCCGACGATCTCGCTCAGGCGATAACCCAGTGCATTGCAGAAATTCTCGTTCGCCGTGAGGATATTTCCCTTGAGGTCGAATTCGATGATCGCCTGCGATTTGGAAATGGCATTAAGAATATATTTCGAATCGGAAGATAGACCAAACATTCCCGCCCCTCTGAAATCCACAGTTTCTGCTGCTTCGTCTGGTAAATCGAAGCCGATCGGACGAGGAATGCCGTGATGAGAAGACAAACAGTACTGGCTGTCATTCCCAAATTGGCGGAAAACGTGTCATCCTTGAGTATCTCATGATGACGGAACGTGGTTAATTTCCGGTATAGAAGCTGTTTCTAATCATGAAGCGCCAAGGTGGGTGGTGGCGGCCGAGGCTTGCTTGCGATGCGCAACAAAAAACCGCCCAGGTGGGCGGCTTTTTTTAGAATTATATTGGCCGATCAGGCGGCCAGTTCATCCGTCTCGTTTTCCTTGAACATCTTGGCAAGGTTCAGGAAGCAGATCATGCCATTTTCCGAGGCGATGATGCCTTCGCAATAGGCCCGGTCGAAGGAGGCGGTCACTTCAGGCACCGGCTGGACCTGGCTGGACGAGATGGTGAGGATATCCGAGACGCGGTCGACCAGCATGCCGATGACCATGCTATGAACTTCGGCGACGACGATGGCGCTGCGCTCGTTGGCGACCGTGCTCTTCATGCCGAGCTTGAAAGCAAGATCGATGATCGGGATCACCGAACCGCGCAGGTTCATGACACCGATGACATCGGCCGGTGCATGCGGGATCGGCGTCGACGGCGCCCAGCCGCGGATTTCGCGGATGGTCGTGGTCTTCACACAGAATTCCTGATCATGCAGGCGGAAGGCAATAATTTCGAGCGTATCGCCGCTGAAGTTAGTCGAATTGATCGTGGCCATTAGAATTCTTCCCAACTGTCGAAGCCAGGGCAGAAGCGGATGCGCCACCATTGGCGCGGACAAGCTTTGCCTTCATACCACGCGATGGCTTTGCGCTCGGCGAAGCATCGTTACGGTTATCGATGACTTTAGCGAAAGAGTGTTGCCCAAATCTAAATTGGGCGACGAGATCGCGAAGGTTTTTAATCTCTGATGAAAAACCAGGCGGTTTTGCTGTCGATCTCTTTCAGCCGATCGCTGGCATTCGGGATCGTGAAGAAGAATTGCGCCGATTTACTCAGCTTATCGCCTTTTCGATCTGCGAGACCGCCCAATCGACCTGCTCTCTTGATATGACCAGTGGCGGAGCGAGGCGAATTGTGTGGTCGTGGGTGTCCTTGGCGAGAAGACCGCGCTCCTTCAGCGCATGGCAATATTGCCGTGCGCCGCCGGCTTCGGGTTCCAGCTCGATGGCCATCATCAGGCCGCGGCCGCGCACGTCCCTGACGATGTTCGAGCGGATCGACTTGAGGCCTTCGATGAAGTAGTCGCCCATAACAGCGGCGTTCTCGATCATGCCCTCTTCCGTCAGCACCTTGAGTGCTGCGCGCGCCACTGCGCAGGCGAGCGGATTGCCGCCGAAGGTCGAGCCGTGCTGGCCGGGTTTCAGCACGCCCAAGACTTCGGAATTCGAAAGCACGGCCGACACGGGATAGAAACCGCCGGACAGCGCCTTGCCGATCAGCGTCACGTCGGCCTCGATGCCTTCGTGTTCCTCGGCCAGCAGCTTGCCGGTACGGCCGAGGCCGGTCTGGATCTCGTCGAGGATGAGGGTGACGTTGTTTGCCGTGCAAAGCTCGCGGACGCGGGTGAAATAACCTGCCGGGGGGATGATGACGCCGGCTTCGCCCTGGATCGGCTCGATCAGGGCGGCCACCGTATTGGCATTGATTGCGGCTGCGAAAGCCTCGGCATCGCCGAAAGGAATGATGCGGAAACCCGGCGTGTAGGGGCCGAAACCGCTGCGGGCGTCGGGATCTGTCGAGAAGCTGATGATGCTCAGCGTCCGGCCATGGAAATTATCGGCGCAGACGATGATCTCCGCCTTGCCCTCCGGCACGCCCTTGACCTCGTAGCCCCATTTGCGCACCGCTTTGATGGCGGTCTCCACCGCTTCGGCGCCGGAATTCATCGGCAGGATCTTGTGCGATCCGGTGAGAGCCGCGAGCTCTTCGTAGAGATAGGCGAGCTGATCGTTGCGGAAGGCGCGGGAGGTGAGCGTCAGCCTGCCCGCCTGCTCGAGCATGGCGGCGAGGATCTTCGGATGGCAATGGCCCTGGTTGACGGCGGAATAGGCCGAGAGGCAATCGAGATAACGGTTGCCGTCGGTATCCCAGACATAAACACCTTCGCCACGCGTCAGCACCACGTCGAGCGGCTTATAGTTATGGGCGCCGAGCCGCTGTTCCGTGGCGATCAGTTTTTCCGAAGTGTTCATGGCCGTTCTCCCTCCAGAGCATGATGCCGAAAAGTGTGAGCGGTTTTCGGGCAGCATCATGCTCTAACTATTTAATTTAGAACAGGATTCAGATTTTAGGCCATCCCGGCCTAAAATCATCCTGTTTTATGCGGCGCGTGTCGGACGATCGAAGATGCGGCGGCCAAACAGGCTTGCCGTCAGCTCCACCAGGATGCGGGCGCTCTTGCCGCGATCGTCGAGAAACGGATTGAGCTCGACGAGATCGAGCGACGAGACGAGGCCGCTGTCCGAAAGCATTTCCATGACCAGATGCGCCTCGCGAAAGGTCGCACCGCCAGGCACCGTCGTGCCGACGCCGGGGGCAATCTCGGGATCGAGGAAATCGAGGTCGAGGCTGACATGCAGCAGGCCGTTCGCCTTGGTGACGACATCGAGGATCTCACGCATGATGGCGCCGATGCCCTGCTCGTCGATCGCGCGCATGTCGAAGACGTTGACGCCGTGTTCGTGGATTTCCTCGCGCTCGCGCGCATCGACCGAACGGATGCCGACCTGGAAGACATTCTTCGGATCGACGAACGGACGGTCCTTCGGCAGGATCTCGGCAAACTCCGCCTCACCGCAGAAGAAGGCGACCGGCATGCCATGAATATTGCCGGAGGGCGAGGTGGCCGGAGAATTGAAATCGGCATGGGCATCAAGCCAGAGCACAAAGAGCGGGCGGCCTTTGCTGGCGGCATACCGCGCCATGCCGGAAACGCTGCCCATGGAAAGGCTGTGGTCGCCGCCGAGAATCAGCGGAAAACGGCCGGAGGCGGCCACGTCGTGGACGCTGCTTTCCAGCGCGCGGGTGAAGGCGCCGACGATCCTCAGATTGTGGGCCTTCGGATGGTTCGGCAGGTCCATCGCCGGCACGATCCTGAGATCGCCGATATCGGCGACGTCATGGCCAAGCTCGATCAGCGTCTGGTCGACGTCGGCAATACGCAGGGCCGCAGGGCCCATGGCAGCCCCTCTGCGGCCGGAGCCTTCTTCGAGCGGCGCGCCGATGAGGGTGACAGATCGCGATTGCGCATTCATTTTGGAGGGCTCCGTGTTGAGGCCTGTTTCGGCCGATAGTGGGATAAAGGGCTGGCGGCAAAAAGATGGAAAAGTGTCAGAAATGGACTATGATTGCGCAGATTGATAAACCTATTTTGACAAAGTGATCAGCGTGGACGATCTCGACACCGAACTTCTGAGTGCACTTCGCCATAACGCCCGGATTTCCGTCTCCTCGCTTGCAGCGATGACCGGCGCATCGCGGGCAACGGTTGCCACCCGTATCGACCGGCTGGTGGCGAGCGGCACCATCGTCGGCTTCACCATCCGCACCGGCCATGAGACGCGCTCCGCCGGCGTGCGCGCCATCGTGATGATCGAGGTGCTCGGCAAGCTCGCCGACAGGGTGGCCGATCATTTGAGGGGCCTGCCGCAGGTGCGCGCGCTTCACAGCACCAACGGCAAATGGGATTTCGTCGCCGAACTCGAGGACCGCGACCTTGCCGCCTTCGACGAGACGCTGCGCCGCATCCGGCTGATCAACGGCATCAATTCGACCGAGACCAACATCCTTCTCAAGACCAGCAAAACCGGTTTCTAAACCGGCTTAAAGCCTGTGCATGCTGCCCACAAACTGCTGCACAGCTTCGGGCGAAATGCATCAGTATTCCCGTTCATAGACAATGCCGGCTTCACCCTCACCGTTGCCACCGGCCCCCCCGCGCAGCTTGACGCCGCGTCCGACATCGAGGTTGATCACCGCCTTGGCGCCGGCCGAGCCGCCCTGCTGCAATTCGAAATAGGTGCGATCGTTAAGATAGCGGCCGACGCTGACGCTTGTCTGGCCCTTGGAATCGGTGCTGACGTCGAAATCGTCGACGCCGAGCTGGTTGCGCAGGCCTTCGAAAAGCGAAGTGGAGCGGTTGCCGGCCAGCTGACTGACGGCGTCGGCGAGCTGGGCGATCTGCACCGGCGAGAGCTTCGACATCGACTGGCCGAAGATCAGCTGCGCCAGCACTTCGTCCTGCGGCAGCTCGGGGGACGAGGAGAAGGTGATCGCGGGGTCGGTGGCGAGGCCGGCGACGTCGACGGTCAGCGTCGTCGTGCCGGAGGCCGAGGTCGCTTCCATATCGAGCGCCGGCGTCAGATCGCCGGCGAAGGTTATCCTGCTCTTGTCGGAGAAATCCAGGCGGCGGTTGAGAATGGTCAGCCGCCCGCGGCGCATGGTGAAGCCGCCGGTGACGATGGGCGCTGCCGCCGTTCCGCGGATCGTCACGCGGCCGCCAAGCTCGGCGTCGATACCGCGGCCGCGCACGAAGATATGCGAGGGCGCGTCGATTTCGAGATCCAGCGTGATTACGGAGGATTTCTCGCCGGGTTTACGCTCGCCGTCATCGCGCAGCTGCGCAAGCACCGCGCGCGGAGCATTCTTATGGCGGATGTCGATTTCTCTCAGCGAGGTCGGCAATTTTTCCGGAACCGTGATCGAGGTCTTGTCCAGCCGCAGCTTGCCGCTAAGCGTCGCACTCTTGATCGGACCGCGCAGGCTGAGCGTGCCGTTGACGGTGGAGACGACAAGCGTTCCATCGACATAGACCGCCTTGTCGAGCTTGATCGAAATGTCGGCGGGAAAGCCGCCGGCCGGCTGGATGCCGATGGTGCCGCTGGCCGAAATCGTGCCACCGCCGCCAAGGTTGCCGCTGAGGCGCGATATCACGGCCTGGCTGCCATTGAAGGTTACTGTTGCCGCAAGATTGTTGACAGCAAGATTGCGCCGGACATCGACAAGCTTGGCGCCGTTGGTCGAAACGGTGCCGTTGATGACGGGTGCTGCGGCCGTTCCGCCGATCTGGAGGTTGACGGTGGCGACGCCGTCGGCGACGAGGCCCTGTTGCGCAAGCGGGGCGCCGAGCACGGCGAAAGGAAGATTGCCGTTGAAGCGCATGTCGATGGCGCGACCTCCTGTGATGACGACGCTGCCGCCACCCTTCAGCGACATGCCGGCGTCACCGGCAAGGCTGGTATCGACCGTCAGCCTGTTTCCGGCAAGTTTGCCTGATGCGCCGATGCTGAACGGCGAAAGGCCGGCGCCTTTTGTCTGGCTCGTGGCGGCGTTCTTCCAGTCGACCTTGAAGTCGACGGAGGGCGCTGATAGCGCGCCGGTGGCCTTTGCTGTCGCCGTGACCGCACCCTCGGCTGCAAGGCCCGGAACAAAGCCGTTGGCGATGCCCGCCGGAAGATTGGTGGCGTTCGCCGTGACGTCGAGCGAGCGGATCGACGTGCCGGCGATGGCGAGATTGCCGGTGGCTTTCAGCGCAATGCCGCCGCCGCCGTTGAGGGCGGCATCGAAATCCAGCCTGTCACCGGCGTATTTCCCGGTCGCCGCCAGCGCAAGGCGGGACAGGCCGGCAGCCTTGGTATGGCTGGTCGCGGCATCCTTCCAGTCGAGCTTGAAATCGACGATCGGATTTGCTGGCGTCCCCGACGTCACGGCGTTTGCCGAAAGCGTGCCTTCGGCGCCGAGACCGGGAACGAAGGCATTTGCGATATTTGCCGGCAGCGCCGGAATATCGGCATTGATCGAAAGGTCCCGGATGGCTGTTCCCGCGATCGTCACGCCGCCCGTCGCCTTGGCCAGCACGCCGTCTTTGCCGGCGAGATTGGCGTCGAAATCGACCCTGTCATTGGCGAATTTGCCGGAGGCCGCAGCATTCAGGCCCGAAAGGCCGCTGCTCTTGGTCTGGGCGGTCGCGGCGTTCTTCCAGTCGAGCTTGAAATCGACCGCCGGCTTCGGAAGCGCGCCGGAAGCGGATGCCGTGCCCGAGACGGTGCCTTCGGCGGCAAGACCCGGAACGAAGCCGTTGGCGAGGCCTGCAGGCAGGTTGGCGAGATCGGCCTTGACGTCGAGGTTGCGGACTGACGTGCCTGAAATCGCGACGTTGCCGGCGGCCTTCAGCGAGAGGCCGTCCTTGCCGGCGAGATTGGCATCGAAATCGAGCCGATTGTCGGCGAAACGTCCCGATGCGGCAAGTGCGAGGCCCGAGAGGCGAGCGCTTCTGGTCTGGCTGGTCGCAGCATCTGTCCAGTCAAGCTTGAAGTCGGCTTTCGGTGCGGCGGGTGTGCCGGCGGCGGACAGGGTGCCTGATATCGTGCCGCCGGCCGCGAGATCCGGAACGAAGGCGTTTGCGAGACTGGCCGGAAGCTTGGCGATCTCGGCATCGACCTTGATGCTGTCGATCGCCGTGCCGGCCAATGCGACATTGCCCATGGCCTTCAGCGAGAGGTCTTTGTCGCCGCTCGCTGCAGCATTGAAATCAAGCTTGTTTTCGGCAAATTTTCCCGATGCGGTCACGCCGATCGCGGCAAAGCCGGCACGTTTCGTGTGGCTCGTCGCAGCATCTTTCCAATTGAGATCGAAATTGGCGGTCGGAGCGGAAAGAGAGCCGCTGGCCGAGACCGTTCCTGAGATCGCGCCTTCGGCGGCGAGATCGGGGACGAAGCTGTTTGCGATATTTGCCGGGATATTCGCCAGTGCGGCGTCGACCGCGACGTTGCCGAGCGTCGTGCCCGTGATGGCGACATTGCCGTTTGCCTTCAGCGACAGGCTGTTGGCGCCGCCGATCACGGTGTCGAAATCGAGCTTGTTGTCGGCGAATTTGCCGGATGCCTTGACGGCGAGCTCGGCAAGGCCGGCACGCTTCGTCTGGCTCGTCGCAGCATTTTTCCAATCGAGATCGAAATTGGCGGTGGGATTAGCGAGGGAGCCGGAGGCCGCCAGTTTTCCGGTAATCGTGCCTTCGGCGGCGAGATCGGCAACGAAACCATTGGCGATGCGGGCAGGCAGATTGAGGATATCGGCGTCGACATCAAGCACCGGCGCCTTCGGGTCTGAGAGCGCGACATTGCCGGCGGCCTTGAGCGACAGGCCGTCATTGCTGCCGACCGTCGTGTCGAAATCGAGCTTATTGTCGGCGAATTTGCCGCCGGCGGTGATGCCGAGCGGTGCCAGACCTGCCCCCTTCGTCTGGCCCGTCGTCGCATCCTTCCAGTCGAGCTTGAAGTCGGCAACCGGTGCTGCCGGCGTTCCGGTCACGGCAATGGTTCCGGAGATCGTGCCGCCGGCTGACAGGTTTGGCACGAAACCGTTGGCAAGCGCTGCCGGCAGCTCGCGAATGTCTGCATCGATCTTCAGCGTTTCGCCGGCGGAACCGGTGACGATCACCGAACCGGCGCCGGTCTTCAGCGTCAGTCCGTTCAGGCTGGCGGCACCGCCGCCGATGGCGACCTGCGTCGGTGCGGCAAGCTCGATCGGGATATTGCGGGGGCTTGCCGAGAAGCGATCAAGGTTCAGGTGCATTGTGCCGCCGGCCGCTTCGATATTGCCGGCGGCCAGTACGGGATTGCCGTCATAGGCAGCATCGAGATCGAAATCGGTATGGTCTTGCTGCTTGGTAAAATCGAGCGAAAGGTCGGCGAGCCTGTTCGTTCCGGCACTCACCTCCTCGGCCTTGACCGTTCCGTTTGCCGCAAGGGCTTTGAGATCGCTGACCGTGACATCGATATCCGGCTTGACGATCGCAAGCGTATCACGGCGTATCGAGCCGCCGGTCGCAAGCAGCTTGAGCGCAATCCTGCCGCCATCGCTGCTGACGCCGAGCGACCCTTTGAGGTCGCCTTCGGCCTTCTGTCCGCCGAGTGCGGCGAGCAGGCCGATATTGGGGAGATCGAAGGTCAGCGCGCCAGTCGGCTCAAGGGAGGACGAGAATTCCACATTGCCGGTCAGCCGGTTGCCACCGATGTCGGCGGTCAGCGCCGGAATGCTTATCTTGCCGTCCTGCGAGCGGATGTCGCCGTTGATGCCGATCGGCTGGCCGTCGATGGTGCCGGTGGCGGCGATCCTGCCCTGCGGCGCCTTGGGATCGGCGAGACCCGACAGGTCGATATTGAGGTTGCCGAGCGTGCGCTCGGCCATATTTAGGCTGGCGGCCTTGAGATTGGCCGTCAGGGAGATTGCCGGGAGTTCACCCCCCACTCTCAACGCATAACCCGCCCCGCCGCTGGCGCCGGGGATGAGCTTGCCGATGTCAGGCAGCCGGCCGGAGAGATCGGCGTTCAAGATCGCGCCGTCGAGCGCGACGTTGCCGGCGGCTTCGAGCGTGCCGGACTTTAGGATGAGGTTGGACAGCGCGAATTTCGACGGGATGGTGCCGACCACCTGGCTCTCGAGCGAGATCGGCCCGTCGAACCTGCCTGTTGCCGCAGCCGGCAGGGCTGCCGGGTTGATGGTGAGCTTGAGATTGCCGGTCAGTGCTTGGTCTGTCAGCCGATAGGAGCCGTTGAGGCTGCCGTTGATATTGGCGCTTTCGACGGTGGTGCCGTTGAAGCCGATACCACTGGGCGAGATCTGCAGCGGCGAGGCGATGGTGATCGGGCCTTGGACCGCACGGTTGAGGTTCGGCTCGGCAAAGGTCGCGTCGCCGGCAACAAGGCGCAGTTGGACGCTGCCGGAACGGGCGGCGAGATTGAAGGCGTCGCTCTTTGCCGTCAGTTTGACGTTGCCGATATCGGCCTGCGGCAGGGTTGCGGTGTCGAGCGAGCCGCTGACGTTGAGTCGGGCGGTCTGCGCATCGCCCGTGAGCGCCAGGTTGAGGCCTGATATAAGGAAGCGCGCTTCGCCTTCGGCGAGCGGCCAGCGGAAATCGACAGGCCCCGACGTGCCGAGCAGATTGGCGTTGAGGCTGTTGTTGCCGGCCGGATCGAGGGTGCCCGAGGCGGCGATCACGACGCTGCCGGTGGCGATATTGCCGGTCTGGATATCGATCTTGCCGTGATTGTCGAAGGTGGTGGCAAGATCGATATTGGTCTGGCCGGCAAAAAGCGGCCGAAATGCCGATGGAAGCAGCGAGCTCAGGTCACCGCCGCCCTTGAGATCGAGGTGGTGCAGCCCGTCTTCCGTAATCTGATGCCGGGCCTCGATTGCGGCGCGCTGCTGCCCGTCGAGGGCAGCCTGCAATTTGCCTTTCCAATCGGATATCGGCCCCTGGCCATCGAGATCGATGTTGACGGCCGGGCTGTCCGGCAGGCCGAGAAAGCCCGCCAGCAGTCCGCCCTTCGGCTCGGACAGCTGTGCCTTCAGCCGCAGCCGGTTTTCTGCTGGTGCAAAAGCGATGTCGGCAGCAAGCCGCGCATCCGGAACCGCGTGACGGCTGACATTGACGACGGCCTCGCCGCCATCGCCGTTCGCCGAAAGGCTGCCTTCGGCGGCGAGCGCAAAGGCGCGGCCGGCAACGGGTGCGGCAAGTTTGATATCGGGCAGCGCAATACGGTCGACATCCACTTTGATCGGAAGGCTGAATCCGCCGGAATTTTCAGCCGCGGGCCGCGAGGGCAGGGTGCGTACCGGCTTGCGCAGCACGTTGATCGCTTCGATCTCGAAGCGTTTGGCATGGAAGGTTCCGGTCAGCAGCGCAAGCGGATTCCAGTCGATCGCGATGCCATGAATTTCCGCAAAGACGCCCCTGGTGTCGGAGATGGAGATCTCGGCGGCGCGAAGCCCGCCGGTCAAAAGGCCTTGCGGTTCGCGAACCTCGATCGTCATGTCGCGATTGGACAGCGTCGAGGCTATCTTTTCGGTGACGATGCGCGCGCCAAAACTGGTGAAGCCGAAGATCGCCAGTGCTACGACCGCGAGAATCAACGTGGCGCCGACGACATAGCCGGCGAGCCGTACGATCCAGTTGACGATTTTTGTCAGCGTTTGCATCGGCGTGGACACTACCCCGTTTTCGTGACGGCCCACAGATCGGAAAACACGAGCGAAATCGGCAATCCTAGAAGGATTGGCCGATGCCGGCGTAGATTCCGTAATCTGTGCCATCTTCGTACTTGTTCAGCGGCATGGCAAAATCAAGCCGCAGCGGGCCGAAAGGCGTTGCATATCGTATTCCGGCGCCGGCGCCGGCGCGGATATCGGAAAAACCCGGAAAGGTGCTGTCCGATACGGTGCCGACATCGATGAAGGGCACGATGCCGATCGTATCGGTGATCTTGATGCGCGCCTCCAGCGAACCGGTCACATAGGAGCGGCCGCCGGTGGGATCGCCATTGTCGTTATAGGGCGAGATTTCCTGATAACTGTATCCGCGCACGGAGCCGCCGCCGCCGGCAAAGAAGCGCTGCGTGGCGGGAATGTCCCCAATGCTGTCGCCGCCGATCAGGACGCCGGCTGAAACCTTGCCGGCAAGCACCACGCCGTCTTCCTGTCCGAACGGCAGATAGCCGGAGATCGAGCCCTCGAATGCTGCATAGGGCGTGGCGTTGAAGATCTCGTAGCCGGGCTTAGCCGAGAGCGTCGCGCGATAACCCTCCGTCGGGTTGAATTTGTCGTCACGTGCGTCGCGATCATATTGGATCGGCAAGGTGAAGGTCAGATAGTCGTTCGTGCCGAAGGCGTCGTCGTCGCGCTCCCAGCTGACCTCGCCGCTCGCCGAGATCGTATCCTGGTCGGTCAGTTCGTAGGAAAGGCCGAGCGAGGCGGTGACAAGCGTCGCGTTATAGGCATCCGGATTTTCGGTCTTGGCGACGATGCCGGCCTTCAGGGTGGCGGCGGGGAAGAAGGCGCCGGGCTTGGTAAAGAGGATGCCGGCGGAATAGTCGAGGCTGCCGACATCCGTCGTTTCGCCAAGCCTGGAGACCGCTCCCTCGATCCTCAGCGTTTCGGCTTCGCCAAAAAGGTTGCGGTGGCCCCAATAGCCCTGAACGCCGAAGCCGTCGGTGGTGGAATATTGCGCGCCGACGCCGAAGTAGCGCCTCTTACCCTCGGAAACTTCAATCGTCATCGGCAAGGTGCCGTCCGATGCCAATGCATCTCCTTGGTGAATGGTGACGCTCGAAAAGACGCCGAGGGCGCGAAGGCGCTCGCCGGCTTTCTTCAGCGTTTCCGGCGAATAGGCTTCGCCCTTGTTCAGCCGGGAATAACGCTGGATGAAATCTGGCTTGACGGTCTTCTCGCCGGTGACGCCGACATCGCCGATCGGAGCGATGGGGCCTCCATCGGCAGCAAGGACGATATCGACGGTATCGCTGTTGTGATCGGCGACCACCTTGCGTTCGGTCAACTTGGCGAAGGGCCGGCCTTCGCTCTTCAATTGTTCGACGATCTTGTCGCCGGCCCTGATGATGGCGAGCGAGCCGGCTTGCGCACCAGGGGCGAGATCGTAATCGGCGGGATTATGGTTTGCGGCATCGCCGCCGAACTGGACCTCCCTGACCTTGAAAACGGGGCCGGGAGCAATGGCGACGGTGACGGGGATCGACCCTGACCGGTCGAATGTCGGATTGGGCGGCAGGTCGTCGATATTCTTGCCGTCGATGGTGATCGTCACCAGGCCGCCATAACGGGCCTTTTCATACAGAGTGGCGATCAGCCGTTCCCGGTCGTCGCGCGCCTTGACGACGATGCCGAGATCGCCGGACACCGGCTGTTTCTGGTCGCTGACGAGACGGGAACTGTTTTCCAACGCTTCTTTGAGGTCGGGATCGGCGGTATCGGCTTTGAGGTCGACCTGGTAGCGCACCGGATCGGGCACCTGTTCGCCTTCGTCTTCCTCTTTGCCGAAAATGGTGATGCCGAAAAGCTTGAAGGCGTAAGCGTCGCCGATCAGGACCGGTGAGAACGCAGCTGCCGCTGCGACCACCATCATGGTGCCTGTTCGCCGATACGCAGTACCTGTTTTCGGGCCTGTCCCTCTGATCCGCATCCGCCGCTTTTGGTTGTGTCTACATTGAAGCTTCGTTGCCCAGCCATGAATAGCTTAGCGGCAAAATCGCGCGGGGTGTACCATTTTAAATTGCCAACGCGCTAATTTAGCACAAAAAATCCCGGACCTGTGTCCGGGATTTCCTGAATTTGCCGATTTCCAAGCGCTCTCAGCGCGGGCAACTGTCGATGTAGCGGCGGCCGTAGCGGTCGCGATAGTAGCACTGGCCGGGCTGTTCGGCGACGCTGCCGATGAGGGCGCCGGACACGCCGCCGATAGCGGCGCCGACTGCCGCGCCACGGACGTCGCCGGTGACGACGCCACCGATGACGGCACCTGATGCAGCACCGATGCCGGCGCCCTGCTGCGTCGGCGTGCAGCTTGCGATCGACAGACCGATCAATGCGAGTATGACGACTTTCTTCATCTTTTTTCTCCTGGGTTGCCGCCTTAATGGGCGGGGACCGTCCCTTCTGTTTTTTTTAGGCTAGCCCGAAAACTATGTCGGAAGAAAGGGTTGTCCACTGCTGTCCTGATTTTTTTCGATACAGGATGTTGTCGCCAGCTGCGCGGTTTCGCGAATTTCCATTATGCTTGCCACATCAATTTCGTTGATCGCGGCTCGCATATTCTTTATCTGGAATCATTCAAAACTCTGCGCCTTTTGCCGCAGTTGATGTTAAAGCAAAGGGCAAGGGTTGACGCGCGAACGTCCGGTCAGCAAGAACGGTCGCGTGATACTGGAGCATATGATGGATTTTGAAGCGTATTTTAAAAGCGAGCTGGACGGGCTTCACACCGAGGGCCGTTACCGCGTTTTTGCCGATCTCGAACGTCACCGCGGCAATTTTCCGCGCGCGACGCGC